>JAITHR010000234.1 GCA_031279895.1 Spirochaetaceae bacterium | reverse complement strand
CCGGACGTCCGGATGCTTTGTCCGGACGTCCGGATGCGTTGTCCGGACGTCCGGATGCTTTGTCCGGACGTCCGGATGCTGTGTCCGGACGTCCGGATGCTTTGTCCGGACGTCCGGATGACTTGGACGGGCTCCCGTTTATGTTGGACGGGCTCCCGTTTACTCTGGACGGGCTCCCGTTTATGTTGGACGGGCTCCCGTTTGTCATGGCGGGAATTCGGCGCGTATGGGCGGGGAGGCTGTCTAAAGTAGCCGGAAAACCGCCTGAAACAGCCGGAGGCTGCTGCGCATAACAACGCACGGCTCCCAAACCGCGGCGGGCTGCGCGAAGCGTAGCCGCGCCTACGCAGCAGGAAGCCCGCTCACCGGACAAGGTGTTGCACCACTCGGAAACAACAAGCGGCCATGTTTGAAACCGTCGGAGACGGCGCGAAGCGTAAGCAGCGCCTAAGTAGCAGCCGGACTGCTCACCGGACAGGGTGTTGCACCACTCGGAAACAACAGGCGGCCATGCTGAAGCCGTCGGAGACGGGCCGCGCCTGGGCTGTGCAAGCCCGCTCACCGGACACGGTGTTGCACCGTTCGGAAGCAACAGTGTTTGAAACAGCCGGAGGCTGGAAAAAAGGGTAACAACCTCATTGACGAGACTGTTCGCTTTGTGGTATACTCAAAAAATCAAATAGACCTACCTGCACGGTGCGGGGAAATAACGTCTATGGATAGGGCGGCGGGCAGTCGGCAAAGCGGACGGGTTCCGCTTAGGGAACAGCCGGAGGAGGCTGTGCTACCCGCCGGCGGCGGGCGGCGGGCTGACAGTTAAAACAATGAACGAAGAGACAAGGACATTTGAGATAGATCAGAAAGTAGTGTATCCCAGCCAGGGGGTCGGCGTAATCAGGGCCATTATGGATAAGGAGTTCAAAAACGAAACGATTCCTTATTACGTTATCCATATCGAGGTCTCTGACATGACCATCATGGTGCCGGTGCATAAGGCGGACGGATTGGGCATAAGGCCCATCGTCCCGGAAGAAAACGCCCAAAAAGCGCTGGAACTCATAGGAGAGGCTTACGAACCTATCCCTTCGGACTGGAAACTCCGGTACCAGATGAACCTCGACCTCCTCAAAAAAGGCAGCATCATGGATATTGCGACCATCGTCCGCTCCCTCTACCACCGGAGCAGGGTTAAAGAACTGCCTATCCTCGAAAGGAAGCTCTACGACTCCGCCTTAAAACTCCTTGAAGACGAGATTGCCTTTTCCCTGCACAGACCCAAAGACGACGTGGAAAAACTCATTTTCAGCAGACTGGAAGCGCGCCAGATATGAGTGCGCCGAAAGTAGCCGTGATTATCTGCGCCGCCGGCTCCTCGCGCCGTATGGGAGGCGGGGGTAAAAAAGAATACCGCCCGCTGGAGAAAGGGCTTACGGTCCTCGGCGCCGCGGCCTCCGCCTTCTCGTTATGCCCGCGCATACACGCCATCGTTATCGCCGTTCCCCAGGATACACACGCCGGAGAGTGCGCGGCACGGGCAAGTATTCCGCCGGATCTCCTGCGGGAGCGCGCCGCGCCGCCTATCCGCTTTGTCTCGGGCGGCGCATCCCGCAGAATGTCGGCGCACCGCGGGCTTACGCTCCTTGCGGACAGTCCGCCGGATTACGCGCTTATCCACGACGGGGCGCGGCCCTGGGTTGACCGGCTCCTCATAGAGCGCGTCATTGACGGGGCAATGCTGCACGGCGCGGCTATTCCCTGCGTCCCGCTGGCCGAGACCCCCAAGGAAATTGACGGACAGGGCTTTGTCAAACGCCACCTGCGCCGGAGTTCCGTGCAGGCCGCCCAGACCCCCCAGGGATTTCGCTACGACGCGCTCCTTGCGGCGCACGAAAAAGCCGCGCTCCGGGAAAGGCGCGAGGGTATCGAATATACTGACGACGCGGAGGTGTGGGGGGAGTTCGTGGGACCCGTGTCGGTCATCGCAGGCTCGACGGGGAACCGTAAAATCACCTTTCCCGAAGACCTGGAAGACCTTGTAAAGGAGGAATCGACTCTATGATGAGAGTGGGGTTAGGATGGGACGTACACCGGCTGGTTGCGGGAAGGCCCTTTCTGCTGGGCGGAGTGGCGCTTGAATCGGAGCGGGGGGAAAGGGGACATTCCGACGGGGACGTCCTTTCCCACGCGGTCATTGACGCGCTTTTAGGCGCCGCGGGTTTGGGAGACATCGGAGAACACTTCCCCCCGGGGGATCCGGCTTTTAAGGACGCGGACTCGCTCGCGCTCCTCGGCGCCGCGTTCGCGCTCGTGAACCGCGCCGGCTGGCGCCTCGTAAACCTCGACTGCGTGGTGGTCTGCGAGGAGCCGAAGTTACTCCCCTATCGGGAGAAGATACGCGCCTCCCTTGCCAAGACCCTGAATGTTCCGCCCGCAGAGGTGTCTGTCAAAGGGAAAACCGCCGAAGGCTTGGGCGATGTGGGCGCCGGCGCCGCTGTGGAGGCGCTGGCGATCTGCCTCTTGGAAAAGATAGAAAAAACAGAAAAAACAGAAAAGAAAGAAAAGAAAGAGCAGTAAGAGAAGGGCAGGGGCATGGAAACACCGGAGAAACCTCCCGATTGGGACGCGGTTATGGCGGCGCTGGAAGCATGGCGCCGGGCCGTAAACGCGCATGACCCTTCGGTAAGCGCGGTGGCCGAACGGTACCGCAAAGACCCCTGGGCGGTGCTGGCGTCAACCGTACTGAGCCTCCGCACCAAAGACGCGGTAACGCTGGCCGCGTCAGCATCGCTCCTTGCGGCGGCGCCCTCCCCGGCGGCGCTCGTAAAGCTCTCTCAGGACGCGGTCGCCCGCCTCATATATCCCGCGGGGTTTTACCGTACCAAAGCGTCGAACCTCCTAAAGATAGCCGGATTACTCATGGCCGAGTATCAGGGCGCGGTGCCGGGAACCATGGAGGCGCTCCTCGCGCTGCCCGGGGTCGGGCGGAAGACCGCGAACCTCGTACTGATAGAAGCCTTTGACGCTGACGGGATATGCGTGGATACCCATGTGCATCGGATAAGCAACCGTACCGGCTGGGTTTCGAGCAAAACACCGGAAGAGACCGAACACGCGCTCCGGGAAACCCTCCCCCGATCCTATTGGAAGGGGATAAACGCGCTTTTGGTCCTGTACGGCCAGCGGGTATGCCAGCCCCTAAGCCCCTGGTGTTCCCGATGTCCCATTTACGCCCACTGCGCCCGCCGTCTCCTAAAACGCTCGCGCTAACCCGCCCAGCCTCCGCAGCCTCCGGCTGTTTCAGCATGGCCGCCTGTTGTTTCAAAGTAGTGCAACACCTTGTCCGGTGAGCGGGCTTGCACAGCCCAGGCGCGGCTACGCTTCGCGCAGCCTCCGCCCGCCGGCGGCGGGTGGCACATAAGCTTCCCGCCACGCGCCTCAACGCTATTCAGTCCGCTTACTTCCACGCCGTCCCGCTTCGGCGCCACGCCTTCCCGCTTCAGACACACAACTCCGCGCTTCAGACACACAACTCCCCTCTTCATACACACAACTCCCCGCTTCGGCACCACAACTCCCCGCTTTGGAGGCAGGGAATTCCGTTCTGGAATTCCGTAATTCCGTCACGGAAATGCGTCCTTCCGTCACGAAAATACGTCCCGCCAAAACGCGGGCTTGCACCCGTGAGGCGCGGCGCCGTGTCCCCAAAGTGCGGGCGGCGACAGACCGGCTGCCCCCGGCGGCTGGGGGACCCGGTACCCCCAGACCCCCCGCAGCCTCCGGCTGTTTTAAATGGCTTCCTGCGCCGCGCCCCGAACAGCGCTACGCCCCTTACTACGCACAACAACGCACTGCTTCCAAACCGTCGGAGGCTGCGCGGGCGTAGCCGCGCCTTAACAGCACTGACTTGCTAACCGGACACGGTGTTGCACCATTAAGAAACAACAGGCGGCCTTGTTTAAAACAGCCGCCGGCTGCGGCCATGCTGAAGCCGGCGGAGACGGTTGTTTTGTCGGTTTTTTTCGGTTATACTGATGGTGTATGTATAAAAATTGTTTTAAGTATAAAAAAATTATGAAAAATGTGAGGTACCGTATGTCTTTTTACCGCGCACTGTCTTTTTTGGCGGCGCTTCTGGCCCTGCCGCGCCTTGGGGCGCAGGAAAATTCGGAAACGCCGGTTTCGGAACCGCTCCCGCCAGCTCCGCCGGATCCGCTCGAAGCGCCGGTACGCGAGGAAAAACATCTGGAAACTATACTGGAGAAGGGGTTTGACCTTGATTTTATGGATTTCAATATCTTTGTCCGCATAGGAATCGCCGTTGCCATCGTCATCATGCAGGGGCTTATCATCCGGTTCTCCGGCCACCTTTTCGAGAAACTCAAGGGAAAGGTTACGCAGTACGGGAACAAGTGCCTCAAGCCGCTCACCATTAAGAAATACCGCATCCTCGAAACCCGCCAGATCCTGAATATGGCCTACTTCCTGATACGGATTTTACGGTACGTGGTCATCGCTTTCCAGATCTACCTCGCGCTGCCGCTCATCTTCGGGCTTTTCGAGCCTACGAAGAACCTGGCGTCCACGCTTTTGGGCTACATCCTCGACCCCCTCCAGAACACCGCCGTCTCCCTTGTCAAATACATCCCCAACCTCATTACGATTATTGTCATCGTGGTTATGGCGCGGTACGCCATCCGGTCCATCCGCTTTTTCTCCGACCAGATAGAGCGGGGGAAACTGGTTATTCCGGGGTTTTATCCTGACTGGGCGCGTCCCACTTTCAACATCCTGCGCTTTCTCCTGTACGCCTTCACGGTCATCGTCATCTACCCGTACCTTCCCGGCTCGGACTCCGCCGTGTTCCAGGGGGTTTCGGTGTTTGTGGGCATCATCTTTTCCTTAGGCTCCAGTTCGGCCATCGGGAACCTCGTGGCCGGCGTGGTCATTACCTATATGCGTCCCTTCAAGATAGGGGACCGGATTAAGATAAACGATATAATCGGGTATGTGGTGGAGAAGTCCGCCACGGTTACGCGCCTTAGAACCACGAAAAACGAGTACGTTACGTTCCCCAACCAGACCATTCTGACCTCGAGCATCATCAATTTTAACTACTCCTCCGGCGAAAAGGAGGACGGCCTTATTATCTACGCGGAAGTTACCATGGGCTACGCGATCCCCTGGCGCACTGTCCACGAGATCCTTATCGCCGCGGCAAAGAAGACCACCTATATTCTGGAATCCCCCAAGCCTTTCGTGCTTCAGACCGCGCTGGACGACTTTTACTGCCGCTACGAGATAAACGCCTATACCAAAGAGATAGGCAAGATACTGGCGATTTATTCCGACCTGTACCAGAACATTCAGGACGAATTCGCCGCGGCGAATATCGGCCTTACGGCGCCGCACTATTACGAAGTCAGCCTGCCCCCGGGCGCGGCAAAGCCGTAGGCCATGAAACTGAAGCGCCTCTGCCTTCTCCTCTGGTGCGTGTGTATGCCCGCGGTTTCAAGACTCCGGTACGACGCGGCGTTCGAGGACCAGGCGCCGGACTTCCTCGCGCCGGCGCCGGAGGCGCGGGGATCCCTTTCTCCTTCGGATTACGCTTCCCCGGAGGACGCGGACCTGCCGGTATCGGTGTTTCGGGAAATCTGGGGGTATGTAATCGACGGCAGGGAGCGGTTTTACAAGAAGGAGTTTCCCCTTTCGGACATCGGGTACTTCGGCGCGGAGGTGAATATCTACGGGGAGCTTGAGGGGGTTCCGAAGAAGGCGCGGATTGACGGCTTTTCCGGCAGGCTGCACCTTGTGGTGGCGTGTAACGGCCAGGCGCTGAGCCACTTCGCGCTTATGGAGGGGACTCCGGTGCGCCGGCGCCTTGCGGCGGCCATACTGGAGGCGGCGCGTCCCTTTGACGGGCTTCAGATTGATTTTGAGAACGTGCCGCGGCGGGACGGGGAGAGTTTCCGGTCTTTTCTGCGGGAACTGCGAAACGGGCTGCCGCCGGAGAAATGGTTTACCGTGGCGTTGAGCGCCCGTATGCGGACTCTGGAGAACGACGTGTATGATTACCGGAAGATCAAGGGCATGGTTGACCGGATACTGGTCATGGCCTATGACGAGCATTGGTCAACCAGCGCCCCGGGGCCTATCGCCTCGACGGGGTGGTGCGAAAACGTGGCGGCCTACGCGCTTAAGACCGTGGGGCCGGAGAAACTCATCATGGGACTACCCTTTTACGGCAGGAGCTGGGGAAACTGGAACCCTAATCAGGCGTATATTTACCCGACCGTCCGGCGCATAAGGGAAGAGCGGAAGGTCGGGGCCGTGAGAAGGGTCAGGGGCGGCATCCCCACCTTTACCTATCAGGCGCCGGTTATCGCCACGGTGTACTATGAAGACGACTATTCCCTTTCGGCGCGTATGGAAATGTACCGCGCTCTGGGGGTGCGGGCCGTCGGGTTCTGGCGGGTGGGGCAGGAAAGCCCGACCGTCTGGAAACGGATGAAACTTTCGGAACAGGAACAGCATAAGGAGGGTACGTGAAATGTACCGCCGGCGACGGAGGCACAAAAACGTCCTGCGGAGCTGCCCGCCGGCGGCGGGTGGCACAAAAGCGTCCTGCGGAGCGGCTCAAAGCCGGCGCAGACAGTTTAGGGCGCGGCGCGGTAAGCGGACGATCGTTGTTCGGGGCGGGGCGCATGAAGCCGTTTAAAACCGTCGGAGACGGCGCGAAGCGTAGCCGCGCCTGGGCAGCAGCCGGCCCGCTCACCGGACAGGGTGTTGCACCGTTCGGAAACAACAGGCGGCCTTGTTTGAAACAGCCGGAGGCTGAGTTATGCGGGGAACGGTGATGCGGGGTTCATGGAATATCTTCACCGTGAGGCCGGACGGCACGGGGCGCGGGCAGGTGGAATGCCGGCTCAAGGGCAAGGTGCTCAAAGGGGTTGAAAGGTACTACAACCCCCTGGCACCGGGGGATCGGGTTGTCTTCGAGCCGGACCCCAAAGACCCGGAGCGCGGCGTTATTCTGGACATGGAACCCCGGCGGAACGCGCTTACCCGCCTCAACCAGAAGGCCCTGGGGGTCCGCCGTTCCGCGTCGGCACAGGTCATTGCCGCCAATGTCGACCGGATCCTCTGCGTTACCGCCCCGTCGTCGCCGCCTTTCCGCCCCCGTTTTCTCGACCGCCTCCTTATCCAGGGAGAGATCGCCGGTATTCCGCAGCTTATCGTGTGCAACAAGCGGGATATTCAGCCGGAGGACCCGGACGTGGAAGAGCGGCTTTCGGATTTCAGGCGCATCGGCTATCCGGTGATTTCCGTGTCCGCCCGCACCGGCGCGGGCATGGACGAGTTGCGACGGGCGCTTGAAAACCGCTTTTCCGTGCTGGTGGGGCAGTCCGGCGTGGGCAAGTCCAGTCTCGTGAAGTATCTCCTGCCGGACCAGGACGTTCGGATCGGAGCGGTCAACGCGAAATACGATCGGGGCGCCCACACCACCACCCTGGCCTCGGCTCTGGAAGTGGAGACACAAGGCGCGGGCCGGACGTTTATCATCGATACCCCGGGCATCCGGCGTTTCGTGCCGGACGGCGCGGCGCCAGCTGACCTTATCGGGTATATGCGGGAGTTCGCCCCGCTTGCGGGGAAATGCGCCTACGGGGTCTCCTGCTCCCATAAAACCGAGGCGGGGTGCAAAATCATGGAGGCGGTTGCGGCAGGGGCTATCCACCCGGACCGGTACGAGAGCTTTCTCAGAATAAGGGAGGAGCTGGACCGCCTCCGGCCCGCCGGCGGCGGGAGGCATAAAAGCTTCCCGCACAGCGCCTCAAAGCGGACGGAGACAGACTAGCTGCCTCCGGCGGTTTTAAACATGGCCGCTTGTTGTTTCCGAATGGTGCAACACCTTGTCCGTTGGGCGAATCAGTGCTGCTACGGCGCGGCTCAAAGCTGTCGCTGACCGCTTAGAGGCGCGTATCAGGACGATTTTATGCCCCCCGCCGCCGGCGGGCCGACGGTTCCATAAGCGTCATGTGGCGCGGCTCAAAGCTGTCGCAGACTGCGTACAGGCGCGGCGCGGGAAGCGTAGGGAAAAAAAGGGAAAAGAAATGAAAAAGAAAGAAAACGAGATACAGGTAAAAGAAATAGATATGATTCGGGAGGCGTTTCACTATCAGAGCCGCTTCGCGGGCTCCGTCATGGTCTTCAAGATCGACTTCCCCCTCACAAGGGATCCGAGTTTTTCTTATGTAATGAAAGACCTTGCGCTGCTCGTGAAAACCGGCTTCAAAGTGGTCATCGTCCCGGGCGCGAAGGAGCGCATCGACGCGGTGCTGCGCCAATACCGTATCGAATCCCGCTTCGCGCTCTCCGCCCGAATCACCACGGAAAGCGCCATGCCGTTCGTGCTGATGGCGGCGTTTGACGCGGCCACCTGCTTTATGACCGGTCTCTCGGGGGATCAGGTTGACGCGGTAATCGGAAACTTCGTCCGCGCCAGGGGGATGGGCGTGATTGACGGCGTTGACATGGAACACACCGGCGCGGTTGACCGCATCGCAACCGAATCCGTCGAGCGCATACTCCGCCTGGGCATAACGCCCATACTCCCGTGTATCGGCTGGAGCGCCGCGGGAAAGCCGTATAACGTGCAGAGCGACGAAATCGCCCTGGCAGCAGCAGCGGCCCTGGGCGCGTCAAAACTGTTCATCCTGTCGGCCCGCGCCGGACGCGGAAGCAGCCGGTGCGCCGTACCCGAAGGGGGCCGGCTCACCCCGTCGGAAGTGGAACGCATCCTTGCGGGAAACGAAACCGGCGGACGCTTCGCCGAGGAACTGTCCCTCGCGCTACGCGCCGTAAAAGCCGGGGTCGAGCGGGCGCATATTATCGACGGACGGGAAGAGGGCGCCGCGCTGCGGGAGCTTTTCTCCAACCTGGGCGCCGGAATCATGGTGTATGCCGACGAGTACGAAGCCATACGGCCCCTCAAAAGCGCGGACATTCCCGCGGTGCTGCGCCTTATGGAGCCGCTCTTCCAACGGGGCAATCTGGTGCGCCGGAACGGGGAGCAGATTCGGGAGAAGAAAGACGATTACGTGGTATTTGAGATTGACGGCTCGATTCACGCCTGCGCCGCACTCCACCTGTGGGGTGCTGGACAGGGCGAAATCGCGGCGCTGGCAACGGATCCGGCGTATACGGCCATGGGGCTGGGCCGAAGGCTCGTGCGATACCTCCTTGATCGGGCGGCCAGAGAAGAATTGAAGCGCGTGTTCGTGCTGACCACCCGCACGAACGACTGGTTTGAGTTCCTCGGCTTTACCGAGTCTTCCCTTGAAAGCCTGCCGGACGCGAAGCGCCGCCAGTACGACCACCGCCGCAAAAGCAAAGTCCTCGCGCTTACCCTCGACCGCGCCTGCCCGTCTCCGACGGTTCCATAAACGTCCCGCCCCGCGCGACAAAGCGGTCGTTGCCCGGTTCGGAGCGCGTGGCAGGAAGCTTATGGAACCGTCGGAGGCGGTTCGGGGCGCGGCGTAAGGGGCAGAGCGTGGTTCGGGGCGCCCGCCGGAGGCAGCTAAGCTGTCGTTGCCCGGTTCGGGGCGCTCCGCAGGAAGCTTTTGTGCCTCCGCCGCCGGAGGATGGATTATGAAACGTTTTTGATGCGTGAAACGGCGAGCCCCTCAGGGCAGAGTTCGACAAACGACAAACGACAAACGACAAAGGACAAACGAATTGTAGGTTCCCGACCCCTCGTTATCAATAGCAATTCGATAAAATCTTTTCTTTTTTTTCCTCTTCCCTCTACGCCTCACACGTGCGCGGCCTCCGGCGCTTCCGCAGC
>JAITHR010000233.1 GCA_031279895.1 Spirochaetaceae bacterium | reverse complement strand
ACCCATTAGGAGATACCAATGGCTGAACCAACTACCCCGCAGGATATTCTGCGGCTCCCGGCTGAACAGCTCTACGCCTCTGAAATCGAGGCGCTTAAAAAAGAAGATACCGGCCCCGTCCCCGCGGGCTGGCGTATGTCCCCCAAGTCGGCGCTCACGTTCATCGTCGGCGGGAAAGCGGGCGGGCAGGAGATTACCCCCAAATATATCGGGCATAACCGGCTGGTGGAGGTGGCCATTGCCACGCTGCTCACTGACCGGGCGCTCCTCCTCATCGGGGAACCGGGAACCGCCAAGTCGTGGCTCTCGGAAAACCTGTCCGCCGCAATCTATAACGACAGCACCAAAGTCGTCCAGGGAACCGCCGGCACCAGCGAAGAGCAGATCCGGTATTCATGGAATTACGCCCTCCTCCTTGCCGAAGGGCCGAGCGACAAGGCGCTCATCAAAAGCCCGATTATGACCGCGATGGAAGCGGGCGGCATCGCCCGTATCGAAGAGATTTCCCGCTGCCAGTCAGAAGTGCAGGACGCGCTCATCTCGATTCTCTCTGAAAAAATCATCGCGGTAAACGAACTTAACCGCGAAGTGTCGGCGAAACGGGGGTTTTCGATTATCGCCACCGCAAACACCAGGGACAAAGGGGTCAATGACATGAGTGCCGCGCTGAAACGGCGCTTTAATATCGTGGTGCTGCCCACGCCGGCCCGTCTGGAAACCGAAGTGGAAATCGTGAGGAAACGGGTGCGGGAGATTTCCGCAAACTACGCCCTTTCCGCAGCGGTGCCGGCGGACGAGGCCATTGCCAAGGTGGTTACGATATTCCGGGAACTGCGGAGCGGCCAAACCCTCGACGCCAAGCAGAAGATAAAGCCCCCTACCGGCGTGGTCTCCACAGCCGAAGCGATTTCCCTCCTTACGAACGCGATGGCCCTGGCCGGATCCTTCGGGGACGGCGCGGTTAAAGAGCCGGACATTGCCGCGGGGCTTACCGGCGCGGTTATCAAGGACGAGGAAAAAGACGCGGTGGCGTGGAACGAATATCTCGAAAATATTATGAAGAAAAGGGGTCTTTCATGGCAACCGCTGTACAAGGCGTGCAAGGAATTTCTGGGATAAACCCGATGCCGGCAGGATCCGAAATACGGGAGCCGGAGGCCTGGCGCACCGCCGAAGGCGTATACCTTTTCGGCATCCGGCACCTTTCCGCATCCGGCGCCTGGCACGTCCGGCGCTTTCTTGACCGGATAAAACCGGACGCCGTGCTGATTGAAAGCCCGGCGGACACGGAGCCGCTTATCGAAGACCTTACCAAAAGCACGGTAAAGCCGCCGGTGGCGGCGCTCTGCTACACGGTTGACGTGCCGGTCCATTCCCTGGTGTACCCGCTGGCGCGCTACTCGCCGGAGTATCAGGCGCTCCTCTGGGCCAGGAAACACAAGAAAACAAGCCGGTTTATCGACCTTCCCTCGTACCATAAAGCGCCGCTGTATCAACTGGAAGAGCGGATTCGGATGAGTGTTTTGCGGCAGAAGCAGGAATTCGAAGCGAAACAGCCGAAAGAAGAAGGCGGAAGTCCGCCGGAACTCCCGGAGCCGCTCCGTAGCCGGCTCGATTTCTACCGGTTCAATGAGGAACTCTATGAAAAATCCGCGCTCTTAGGCGGCGAAGAGGATTACGAATCGTACTGGGAGCGGCATTTCGAGCATAACCTTGAAACCGGCGCGTACCTGCGGGCGGTCTCGCTCCATTCGGCGGAACTGCGCCGCCTTGCCGAAGCACGGGAAAAGGACGCGGATCCCCTGGCGGCCTCGATTAACGCGCTGCGGGAGTCGTACATGAAGCGCCGGATTATGGAAACCGTTGCCGATGGCTGCCGGCCTGAGAAAATAGTGGCGGTCATAGGCGCGTATCACGTGAGCGCGGTGATGCGGAACACGGCCATGACGGACAGGGAGCTCTCGGAGCTTCCCGTAGCCGCGACGCGCATGACCCTCATGCCCTATACCTATTACCGGTTAAGCAATTTCTCCGGTTACGGCGCCGGCAACTACGCGCCTTTCTACTTTGAGATGATGTACGACGCCATGGAGAAGGGGGACCTCCCCGGGCTGCCCGCCCGTTATATCACCGAACTCTCCCGACTGTACCGGAGTAAGCACGGCTACGCTTCCACCGCCTCGGCGATTGAGGCGGTGCGCCTTGCCCGCTCCCTCCAGTACCTCCACGACGGAACCCTGCCGACCCTCAAAGACCTGCACGACAGCGCGGTTGCGGCGCTGGCCGGCGGGGAGTTTGCCGGCATAGCCGACTCCTTCGCGGCTCTGGATGTGGGAACCCGTGTGGGCAGCCTGCCCGAAGGGGTGAGCCAGACCCCTATTCAGGATGACATGAACCGGCTTCTCAAAGAACTGCGGCTGGAAGAGTATAAAAGTCTCGTGGCACGGGAACTCGTGCTCGACCTGCGGGAGAACCGGTTGGTGAAAAGCGAGAAGGCGGCGTTCCGCGATCTGGAGCGCTCGGTGTTCCTGCACCGCCTGGCGCTCCTCGACATCGGATTCGGCGAGCGCAAACGCCCCTCCCAGGACGACGCCACGTGGAAGGAAATCTGGACACTGCGCTGGGCGCCGGAAGTGGAAATCCGGCTCGTCGAGTCCGTGCTGTTCGGGGACACGGTTGAAACCGCCGCGGCGTATACGGTGCGCGATCGCCTTGAAAAGACGCAGGACGTGCTTGAGGTGGCAAATCTGGTTCGTATTACCTGCGAGTGCCGGCTTACCGATTCCGTCCTTGACGCCCTTAAAAAGCTCCAGGCCCTCTCCAGCATGACCGAAAACTTCTCCGCCGCGGCGCAGGCAGCGCGGGAAATGAGTTTCCTTGCCCAATACGGGACCATCCGCCGGTTCGATACGGCCCGGGTCATCCCCATTCTGGAGCAGCTTTTTCTTAAAGCCGCGCTCCTCCTGCACGGCGCCGCGGCCTGCGACGACGATACTGCCCGGAACATCGCGGACGCTCTGAGCGGCCTCCACGAGATCTCGCAGGAACACGACGGCGTGGTGAACGACGAGGCGTGGCTGGCGCGCCTTAAGGCCCTTGCCAAAGCGGACGACCGCAACCCCCTCCTTTCGGGGTTCGCGTTTTCCCTACTCATGGAGCGCGGGTGCGTAACCGAAGAGGATCTGGCGGCTACGCTCTCGCGCCATCTTTCCGCGGGAAATACGCCGGAGGCCGGTGCCGCGTGGTTCGAGGGGCTTTCCCGCCGGAACCGGCAGGCGCTCCTTTCGCGGCCCTCCCTCTGGGAACACCTTGATTTGTACGTGCGGGAACTGGACCGCGAGAGTTTCAAGCGGACATTAGTGTGCCTTCGGCGGGCGTTTTCCACCTTTACGCCCCATGAAAAGAGCGGAATATGCGAAATCCTCGCGGATATATGGGGCGTGGACCCTGGAAACGCCGCCGAAGCCCTGCAAGACGCGCTTACCGAAGGCGAGGAATCCGCACTGAACGACCTCAAAGACTTTGATATCGATCTCTAACCGTCTCCGACGGTTCCGGCATGGCCGCCTGTTGTTTCCAAGCGGTGCAACACCTTGTCCGGTGAGGGGGCTTGTACAGCCCAGGCGCGGCTACGCTTCGCGCCGTCTCCGACGGCTTCAGCATGGCCGCCTGTTGTTTCCAAGCGGTGCAACACCTTGTCCGGTTAGCAGTCTGGTTGCTGCTTAGGCGCGGCTACGCTTCGCGCAGCCTCCGGCTGTTTCAAACCGCGTCCCGCATCGCGTCTGTAAACAGTACCCGCCCGCTTTGCCGCACCCCTAAGCACTCTCCGCCGGCTTCGCCGCGCTTCGCAGGAAGCCGCTTAAAACAACCGGAGGCTGTAACTCTTTTATTCATAGAGAGTTAGAGACACGTCTCCCCGCTTTGGAGACAGGGAATTCCGCCTTGGAAACACGGAATTCCGTCACGGAATTCCGTCCTAGCGTCACGTTAGGACGTCCTAGCGCCCTGGAATTCCGTCCTAGCGCCGCGTTAGGACGTCCTAGCGCCCTGGAATTCCGTCCTAGCGTCACGTTAGGACGTCCTAGCGCTTTGGAATTCCGTCCTAGCGCCGCGTTAGGACGTCCTAGCGCCACGGAAATACTTCCCGCCAACACGCGGGCTTGCACCCGCACGGCGCGGAGTCCCCGAAGCGGGGAGGCGTGGCGGTAAAGCGGGGACGGTCGTGGTTTGGGGCGCGGGGCGTGAAGCTTATGAAACCGCCGGAGGCTGCGCGAAGCGTAGCCGCGCCTGGTCCGTGCAAGCCCGCTCACCGGACACGGTGTTGCACCCTTCGGAAACAACAGGCGGCCATGTTTGATACCGTCGGAGACGGGCCGCGCCTGGTCCGTGCAAGCCCGCTCACCGGACAGGGTGTTGCACCATTCGGAAACAACAGGCGGCCATGTTTGAAACCGTCGGAGACGGGCCGCGCCTCAACAGTAGCCAGTCTTCTCAACGGACAGGGTGTTGCACCAATTTGAAACACCAGGCGGCCATGTTTGAAGCCGTCGGAGACGGGCCGGAGGCTGGGCGGGCTGGCAGGAGGGGGCGGGGTTTGGTATACTTGGGAAACTA
>JAITHR010000176.1 GCA_031279895.1 Spirochaetaceae bacterium | reverse complement strand
AAAAACCTGGACATCGACGCCGACCATACCATAAAGATACTGCGCCATGTGATTGATCGGGACAGGATGCGGGCCAAACTCCTTGCAGCCAGCTTTCGCAACATAAGGCAGACCGCCGATGCCATGGCCGCCGGCGCCCACAGTATAACCGCCACCCCGTCGATACTCGACGACGCCTTCGGCCTTTCCATTTTCCAGAGCGCGGTAGACGGCTTTTACCATGACTGGGCCGATATTCACGGCGCCGTTACCCTGGCCGATCTCTAACAGCCGGAGGCTGTTTCAAACATGGCCGCAGCCTCCGGCTGTTTCAGCATGGCCGCCTGGTGTTTCCGAATAGTGCAACACCCTGTCCGGTGAGCGGGTTTGCACAGCTTAGGCGCGGCTACGCTTCGCGCAACGGCGGACGGTTTCATAACCCGCTTCCGCTGTCTCTCCGCACCTTCAGCCGGTTTCACGGCTACTTTGGCCGACCTCCCGTTTACCTTGGCCGGGCTCCCGAATACTCTGGACGAACGTCCCACCAAAGCGGGAAGATACCCGCCCGAAACAGAAGTGCTTCCGTTTGTCGCGGCCATGAATCATAGCAGGGCGGAACCGGTCAATTCCGCTTTGGACGCATCTACGCGCTCTGTAGCAGCATTGGGGCGGGCCGCGGCGCTAAGGGGACGGAGAGTGGTTTGCCGCGGTATCAGGAAGCTTATGAAACAGCCGGAGACGGCGCGAGCGTAGCCGCGCCTACACAGCAGCCAGCCTGCTAACCGGACAGGGTGTTGCACTACTTTGAAGCAACAGGCGGCCATGCTGAAGCCGTCGGAGACGGTTGTGGGAAGAGGTGAAAGAGGGTATAGTGGGGGTATGAAACAGGGTTCTTTCTTTTTTTTCTTTCTTTTCCTTTTCGTGAGCGCTATGCTGTTTTGGCGGGAAATTCCGGGGGTATACGCCCAGAACAACGCGGCCCTTGCGCCGGGAGCCACGGGCCGGCTTGACGCGCTCCTCAACAGTCCCCAAATGGTTCGTCCGGCGCAGGCCGTCCCGTTGGGAAAAAATTGGTTCAGGCTTGAGACCGACGCCCACGTGTTTACTAATCAGGCGGGTATCGGGCAGGTTGCGGCGGTGCTGCTGGATCTGGAACATCAGGATGCCATCTACAACGGCAAAAAGAGCCGGCTCTCCGCAACTATCGTACAGAGAAGCGACGAGGGCGTAACGGTTGACTTTGTTTCAACCGCTATCATGGGCATTATCAGGATTAAGACCCCCTATCGGGCGCTGGTAAAGACCCTCTCCCGAACCGACGCGAATATAACGGTGGAGGTGCGCCAGCTCCCGTCTGACAGCGATTCCAACAACGACATAAAAAAACTCTACGCCCTTAGGTACGCCAAAGAGGTAACGATACAGGGGAAGACGTACACCTATATACGGATTTATACCGTAGACGAGGTAAACGCCAGTATTCTTCCCGGTGCGAAAGGCGCGCTTGAGAGTAATTCCGAGCCGGTGAACAGGGAAACCCTGCGCCTTATCATAGACGCCGCCCGCCGCGCCGCGCACGAATAGCGGCTTGACACTATCCGCGCCCTATGAGAGGATGGCGCATGACTATCGAAGATTTACAGGAAACCGCCCGTCTTGCCCGTCTTAGCATGGACGACGATGCCCTGGCCGCCGCGTTTCCGGCTTTTGAGCGGATGCTGGGATTTTTCGCCGTTATGCAGGAAGCGGACCGCGACGCTGCCGCGTTTCCCGATTTCAGCCTTGAAACAGCGGGGTTCCGCGATTCGGAGCGCGTTCCGTCGGATTATTTCCGCGAAGACGGCGACGGCGCCCTGTTCGCCCCCGCTTCCTTAGCGTCCTTACAGGAAGCCATGCTCGACAACGCCGGAGCGCGGGACGGCGGTTTCGTGGTAATCCCCAATGTCTTATAGCGGGGCCCCTATGCTGTCCGACGAGTTTCTCTCCTATTTTAAGGCCTGGGAAGAGAAAATCGGCGCGTTCATCGAGTTCGGGACGCGGGATGCCGGCGGGACGCGCGCGGCGCCGGACGCGGGTTCCGAACTCGCGGGGCTTCCGTTCGGGGTGAAAGACAATATCGCGGTGAAGGGCTTTTCCCTTACCTGCGGCTCGAAACTCCTTGCCGGTTTACGCTCCCCCTATACCGCGACGGCAGTGCGGAAGCTGGAGGACGCGGGCGCGTTCGTGGCCGGAAAGACCAATCTGGACGAGTTCGGCATGGGATCTTCAACGGACAATTCCGCTATCAAGACCACGAACAATCCCTGGGATACCACGCGGGTCGCGGGCGGGTCCTCAGGCGGTTCCGCAGCGGCGGTCGCGGCGGGTCTTGTTCCTTTCGCGCTGGGCACCGACACGGGCGGCTCGGTCCGCCAGCCCGCGGCTTTCTGCGGGGTGGCTGGGTTAAAGCCCACCTACGGGGCGGTTTCCCGCTTCGGCCTCGTTGCCTATGCCTCAAGCCTTGAAACTATCGGGATACTCGCGGATACCGTTGCGCGGTGCAGGTCCGTATTCCGCGTTATTCGGGGCCGGGACCCTCTGGACCAGACCTCCCGTGAGCCGCCGGACTCAGCGCCGTCTTTGCACGGCGCCGCGTCAGACACGCCCAGGACGATCGGGGTGCTTTCCGCGGAAACCATTGCCGCGCTTGCGTCAGACGGAACATCCGGCGCCGCGCCGGAATCCGCCGTGCTGGAAGAGGCGGTGCAACGGGGCTTTGAGACCGCCAAAAGCCGTCTTGCGGGCCTGGGGCATAGGCTTCTTGACGTGGAAATACCGGGACTTGCCTACGGGGTACCCGCGTATTACACCATCGCCACCGCGGAAGCGAGCGCCAACCTTGCGCGGTTTGACGGGGTGCGCTACGGTACGCGCCCGGAGTGGGCCGAAAACCCCGAGGACCTTATCAACAAGGCGCGGGACGCGGGTTTGGGGCCGGAAGTCAGGCTGCGTATTCTTTTGGGGACTTTCGTGCTGCGTTCCGGCTTTCAGGACCGCTACTACCTGCGGGCGCAGCGGATACGGAGCGGGATAACGCGGAACTTCGAGGCGCTTCTCGGCGGCGCCGAACAGCAGGGGCCCGCGGTATGCGACGCGATCCTCATGCCGGTTTTTCCCACCAGGGCCTTTGGCCGGGGAGACGCGGCGCTTTCGCCGTTTGCCCAGAAAGCCGCTGACCTGTATACCTGCTGCGCCAACCTTGCCGGTCTGCCGGCCCTTGCCTTTCCGGTGGGCGTTGAGGAGGGGCTGCCGGTCGGCGTACAGCTTTTAGGCCCGATGTATGCCGAGGGAACGCTGCTTGACCTCGCGGAATCCTATGAACAGGCCCACCCCTTCCCCCGCGCACCGGCATACAAATCCTTTTTCCCCTAACCGTCTCCGACGGTTTCATAAGCGTCCTGATACCGCGGCAAAGCGGACGCCGACTGCTGAGGGGCGCGGGGCGGGAAGCTTTTTTCTATAAGCGTCCTGATACCGCGGCAAAGCGGACGTTGACCGCTGAGAGGCGCGTATCAAGACGCTTATGAAACAGCCGGAGGCTGCGGAGGCTGCGGAGGCTGGACCTAGACAGTAGGATGAAGATAGGTTAGCATAAAGAGTAAGTAACAATCGGCCCGGGCTCCGTAGGGACGCGGCGGGTATTTTTTCTATGCTATACAAAGAGGAGGAGCAGCCGGCCAGCCGGAGCGCACCTTTGAAAAAGCCCCAGCCCTTGAAGACCGGGGAGGGCGGCTTACCGTGTAGCAACAATATAATGAATGTATGGGGATGGAAATGCGAACAAGCGGTACGGTTGCAGGCGGTATGAGCCGGCACGGGGTTATCCCATGATAGAATTGTGTTATACCTTGACAGACGACCTCTCGTATGAGGAGTCGTATCAAAATTATCTAAGTTTGATTTCAGATCTTCAGGCTGTTTTTATTAAAATCATACTGAACCAGTTTGTGGTTCCCGACTGCATGGAAGGGTTCGCAAACAAAATATACCATAACCACAAGCAGTTTCTTGAGTTCATCATCGGCACCAAAGTAAAAAACCAGATACAGGCCAAACAAGCGGTTGATACCGCCATTCTCGGCACGGCCCTGGCGCAACGCATGGACCTGTCCCTCTATTCGGTGAGTAAAATCATAGAGGCGGCGCTCCTCCATGACGTCGGGATGCTCTACGTGCCGAAGACGGTGGTGAATAAGCCGGCGAACCTCGGAAGCCAGGACCTCCAGTACATCCTGAGCCACCCCCTCCAAACCTCCCGCTTTATCACCAAGGAACTGCGCTGTTTTGACGACGTGGCCGCCATTACCATGCAGCACCACGAGGCGTGGAACGGCACCGGCTATCCCCATCGTCTTTCAGGCCCGGAAACCTTTATCGAGGCCCGGATTATCGCGGTGGCCGACGCCTTTGCCGCCATGATAAGCGAGCGCCCCTACCGGAAGCCCATGCCCGGGCATATCGCGGTCCAGCACCTGCTTTCGGGCATCAAAACCAAGTTCGATCCGGCGGTGGTCAAACACTTTGTCCAGGCTATAGGGATGTACCCCATCGGATCCCTCGTGGAGCTTACCAACGGGGACACGGCGCGGGTCGTGGAGTATATCACCGAAGCGTCCGGTCTGAAACCGCGGGTGCGTATCATAGACAGCCCGCGGAACGACCTCCTCAAAGACCGGACGCCGGTGGACCTCCTCGACAAAAAAGGCATCTTCGTGAAAAAAGGCAGCGAAAACAACCAGGAAATACTCATGGACCTCATCCATGACCTCTAGCCGCCGTCTCCGCAGCCTCCGGCTGTTTCATAAGCTTCCTGCGCTGCGGCTGTAAGTACGCGAAGACCGCTGTGAGCCGCGTATCAAGACGCTTATAGAACAGCCGGAGGCTGCGGCGGTTTTAAACGGGCTACCTGTACCGCGCTTCTAAGCGGTTTTCGTCCGCTGTGAGCCGCGTATCAGGACGCTTATAGAACAGCCGGAGGCTGCGGCGGTTTTAAACGGGCTACCTGTACCGCGCTTCTAAGCGGTCTCCGCCTGCTGTGAGCCGCGTATCAGGACGCTTATGTGCCTCCGCCGCCGGCGGTTGACAGGGGGGAGATACCGGGTTATTCTAGGGAAAATTATTTTTGTTTGGAAGTCTTTTATGGAAAGTATCGAAGTCGGCATTCTGTCCGTGATGCCGCCTGTCATCGCCATCGCCCTGGCGCTCATTACAAAAGAAGTCATTTTTTCCCTCATCATGGGCATTCTTTCGGGAGCCGCGATCTACAGCTCCGCCGCGGGCCTGGGGGCCCTAGGGGTCTTCACCACCGCGATTGACCTTATGATCGCCAAAGTCGCGGATCCGGACAACGCGGCGATGATTATCTTTCTCGCGCTCTTAGGCGCCCTGGTCGCGCTTATCACCAGAGCCGGCGGGTCCAAAGCCTACGGCGCGTGGGCCTCCCGCCGGATTAAAAACGAGCGGAGCGCCGGTTTCGTTACGGTGCTTCTGGGCGTCCTCATCTTCATCGACGACTACTTTAACTGCCTTACTGTCGGCACCGTGATGCGACCGGTCACTGACCAGCACAAAATCTCGCGGGAAAAACTCGCCTACCTGATTGACGCGACCGCGGCTCCGGTGTGCATCATCGCGCCGATCTCCTCCTGGGCAGCGTCGGTGATTTCGTATTACCCTACGGAAACCGGCATAACCGGTATGCAGGCTTTTGTGGGCGCGATTCCCATGAACCTCTACGCGCTCCTCACGCTCTTTATGGTGGTCTTTCTGTCCCTCAACGCGAAAGCCGACTGGGGCCCCATGCGGGCCGCGCAGAAGCGCGCGCGGGAATCGGGCGTAACCGAATCCGCCGAAACCTCCGGCGCCGACGAGCTTTCGGTCATCGCCGCCTCGGACAAGGGCAAAGTAACGGACCTCCTTATTCCGGTGGCGTTCCTCGTGCTTTTCTCGGTGCTTGCGATGCTATGGTACGGCGGCTACTGGGATGCCCGGGAAGACGGGTCGCGCAAAACCCTTTTCGCCGCGTTCGGCGACACCGCCGCCGGCTACGCCCTGGCACTGGGCGCGTTCGGCGCGCTCTTCGTGGCGTTTCTCCTCTTCGTACCCCGGCGCCTCATCAGTTTCAAGGAGTTTTTCGCCTCCGTAACCCAAGGGGTCAAGTCAATGGTCGGCGCCATTGTCATTCTTACGCTGGCATGGACCATAAGCGGCGTGTGCCGGGACCTGCTCGTTACCGGACGCTATGTGGCCGGCGTGGTGGAAGCCTCCTCCCTTCCGGTGGCCCTCATTCCGGCGATTATGTTTCTCGTCTCCGCTGCCCTGGCGTTCTCAACCGGCACCGCCTGGGGAACTTTCGGCATCCTCATCCCCATAACCATTAACATCTGCGACATCGTAGCGCCCCACCTCTCGATTACGGCCCTTTCCGCGGTCATGGCCGGTTCGGTATTCGGGGACCACTGCTCGCCCATCTCGGACACCACGATACTCTCCTCAACCGGCGCACGGTGCGGGCACATTAACCACGTAACAACCCAGATACCCTACGCGCTGACCGTCGCGTCGGTCTGTTTTATAGGCTACATCGCGGCGGGCCTCACCGCGCCGCTGGGGTTCGGCGCAAGCGT
>JAITHR010000142.1 GCA_031279895.1 Spirochaetaceae bacterium | reverse complement strand
AAGGAGGGTAACGCGGGAGTGTACCGGAGAAATACGGCGTTTTGGCGGCGGCTCCCCGAACCGACCCCGCCACCTTTGAATAGCGCTCCGGGTAGGTTGGCAATAAGTCGGTCGCGGCTGTTTCCGCCGCGCCGAATCGGACGGCGTAGGACGGCGCGGGGCGGGGACTTAGCAATATAACACCGCGCCGGCAAGCCTTTTACGCCCCGGCGCGGTTATAGACGGATTATAGCGTTTGCCTGTTATTCCCCGCGGAACCGATCCGGCGCCCGCGGTAAGAATAACGGGCTTCATAGAAGAGAAAATCCCGCCCAACAGGATCCCGCGCATGAATAAGGAAACTTATGAGAAACCGGTTGCGGCGCCGGACGCCGCGGGATACCGGATACGCAGTTAAAAGAGAAAAAACGGGGGAATATCAAGCTGAAAATATCCCCCGAAACGCCTATAAGCCGGGTTGATCCGTCCCGTATCAAAACAAACTCCGGGGAGAGAAAAGAGGGTATCGGAGAATGAAACCGGCGGCGCGACAACGAGCCTGACCCGCTCGTAAGCCGCCGGGTTACCGTCATGATAAGGCGCTCGATATACCCGGCTGCCGGTTCCCCGAAGGAAAACACGGACAGCCCGAAGACAACCTAAGAACGTTTCTCAAAAGCGGGGGACTTGACCCGGAGGCGCATTACGAACTCTCAAGAGGGGTTAATAACCGGCTTGGGAAAAAAGCGACCGTTTTCTCCGCCGGAGTTGACGTAACGGTTCTCAAAAAAGAGAGACGCGAAGGCCGGCCCGCGGTCCTAAGCGGCACGTTTCCCGGCCACCCGACCGAACGGCCAAAACCGTTAGGCCGCATCGTAACAATGGCCGGATACGGAACCGAAGGGGTGGTCGTCATCGACCCCTACGGGGACACCCTCAACGACCGGATCAAGCCCGCCGGCAACCCCCGGTACAAACGGGCTTCCGAAGTGCCCGGAATAGTAAGCGCCGCCCGGACTTCGCGGGAGTCGGGGCTTTTTGACGGCTACGGGGAAAACGAGGCTTTTGTCAGGAGACCGGTTTTCAAAGGGCGTTTAAGCGCTCTCGAGTTCGGCACCGTGACCGTCTTGTTCACGGTCGACAGGAAGGCGCGGTGCCGGCCCGCGAACACGCCCGCCGCGAAGCGATCCGGCACGGGCCGGAGCCGGACTACGCCCGGCGGTGTTCGGGAATTAGGTAACCTATGCCGTGCGGGGACGTTTACCTCCTTTGCGCCCCCGCGCGGCTTTTATAGGGAGCGGGTTTACGGAACTGTTGTTTGTTTTTGTATCTCCGGCGGTTACAGCCGTAGCGGGTGTTTACTGAAGCAACGAGACACGGCGGAACCGGAGCGGGTTTCTCAAGACGCGGAAGCGCGTCCGCAAAACCTGTAGGTCACGGCCGCGCGGAAAGGAATAATCCGAACCTCTGCGGGGTGTTTGTTGCCGGCATTCCGAAGCCCCGACCCCGCATACGGCGGACGACCGGAAGGCCGCCGTGAAAGCGGCGTTTATGACCCGTCTGAAGCCCGAAACAGGTATTCCGGTCCGTCTGACGGTACGCTTTTATCCGCCCCGCCCCGGCAGGCCCGGTTTGGACAACCTCTTAAAAAGCGCGGCGGACAAGCGGTACGCGGCGGATAAAACCGGCGCGCGGTTAAGTATAGCCGTTTAGGGGTAAAAAAATGACCTATCAGGTAATGCCCGCTCTTACTCAGGAAGAGTACGCGGAATTTAAGGCGGACATAGAAAGTAGAGGGGGTCACGGTTCCCGTTGAGTACGGCGGGCGGGGCAATGCCATTGACGGGCACCGCAGGATACACAGGCGCGGAACCGGTCATACGGGACTTTCCGAAGGTTATCCGCGCCGGTATGTCCGAACGGGAGAAGCCGGAGAGACGCGGGGCGCAAAGTACTCAAAGACACGATACCCGCCGGTTACGGCAGGCAGTCCCTAAACGCCGGCGTTTGGACTCTAAACGCCGGCGTTTGAAGGCTACCCGCCGGCGTTTGGACTCTAAACGCTAGCGTTTGAAGGCTACCCGCCGGCGTTTGAACCCTAAACGCTAGCGTTTGAAGGCTACCCGCCGGCGTTTGAACTCTAAACGCCGGCGTTTAGCCCTGAAAATACGTCTCAAAAACACCGCGTTTTACCGGGGATGTCGCGCTGAAACCACGGTTTTACGGGTCGAAACCGCCTCCGGCCCGTCTCCGCAGCCTTCGTCTACAGATTCCCGCCCCGCGCCTGTAACCAGTCGTTGACTGCTTCGGCGCACCGCACAGGAAGCTTATGAAACAGCCGGAGACGGCGCGGAGCGTAGCCGCGCCTCAACAGTAAACAGTGAAGTAACCGGACAAGGTGTTGCACCACTCGGAAACAACAGGCGGCCATGCTGAAACAGCCGGAGGCTGCGGCCATGCTGAAACCGCCGGAGGCTGCGCGGAGCGTAGCCGCGCCTCAACAGTAACAAGCCCGCTCACCGGACACGGTGTTGCACCATTACCAAACAACAGTGCTTAAAACAGCCGGAGGCTGCGGCCATGTTTGAAACCGTCGGAGACGGCGGTGGAAAAGGAGGGCGGGATGGGGTAAGATGGAAAAGTAAAGAGGTGCTTTATGATTACGCTGCATAGCGGACCTGTGACCATGCGCGGCGGGGTGCCGCAGGCCGGGTCCGGCGGGGATCCGGGGCGCGGTTCCATGACACGCGCCGTGCTTGAGGCCCATACCGTTTCGGACGGGCGGGACCGCATATACCGGCTCGCGTTCGACCGCCTGATTTCCCATGATATTACCTATGTGGGCATCATCCAGACCGCCCGTGCCAGCGGGCTTGAGCGGTTTCCGGTGCCTTACGTCTTAACGAACTGCCACAACAGCCTTTGCGCGGTGGGAGGCACGATAAACGAGGACGACCACGTGTACGGCCTTTCGGCGGCGCGGCGCTACGGGGGGATTTACGTGCCGTCCCATCAGGCGGTCATCCACCAGTACGCGAGGGAGATGGCGTGCCGGACCGGGGAGATGATACTGGGGTCCGACAGCCACACCCGCTACGGGCCGCTTGGGGTTATGGGCATCGGCGAGGGGGGGCCGGAACTGGTGAAACAGCTTCTTTCGGACACCTACGACCTTGCGGCGCCGGAGATCGCGCTTATATACCTTAAAAACGCGCCGAAGCGCGGGGTCGGGCCCCATGACGTGGCCCTTGCGCTCTGCGCCGCGGTGTACGGGTCCGGGTTTCTTACAAACAAGGCCCTTGAGTTCGCGGGACCGGGGGTTGCGGGGCTTCCGATGGATTTCCGGTTCGGTATTGACGTGATGACCACCGAAACCGGATGCCTCACGTCCCTATGGGAAACCGACCGGACCGTCGCGGACTACTACCGGCGTATCGGAAGGCCGGAGGATTACCGGCGTATCGCTCCCGAAGAGGGCGCCGAGTACCACTGTCTTGTTACGATTGACCTTGCCGAAGCGGAGCCTATGATCGCCCTCCCCTTTCACCCCTCACACGCCTTTCCTATTGCCGAGGCGAACCTTCACGCCGGAGACCTCCTGCGGGCCGTGGAAAAAGACGCTGCCGCACGGTTCGGCGCAAAGGCCGCGCCGCGCCTTGGGGACAAGGTTCGGGACGGACGGATACGGACCGATCAGGGGATTATCGCGGGGTGCGCCGGCGGGATGTACGATACCATTCGGGAGGCGTCGCTCATACTCGACGGCGCGTCTGTGGGCGCCGGCGCCTTTTCGCTCTCCGTCTATCCCGCAAGTACGCAGGTGGCGCTTAACGCTATGGAAAACGGGGTGCAGCGGCGCCTTATGGAAGCGGGCGCGGTTTTTAGGAGCTGCTTCTGCGGGCCCTGTTTCGGCGCCGGGGACGTGCCGGCGCATAACGGGCTTTCGGTCCGGCATACCACGCGGAACTTCCCCCATCGGGAAGGATCCCGCCCCGGAGACGGCCAGGCCGCAGCGGTGGCGCTTATGGACGGCAGGTCCATTGCCGCGACCGCGAAAGCCGGCGGGCTTCTCACCGCGGCCACCGAGGTTGAGTACGCGGTTCCCGCGGAGAAGGCGCCGGGCTTTACCGCAATGCTGTACGAAAAGCGGGTGTATCAGGGGTTCGGACGTCCGCGTCCCGAGGAGGAGGTGGTTTTCGGCCCGAATATCGCGGACTGGCCCCCTATCGCGCCTTTGGGGGAACACCTCCTCCTCCTGCTTGCCGGCGTTATCCGCGATCCGGTTACGACCACCGACGAGCTTATTCCCTCCGGGGAAGCGTCAAGCTACCGCTCCAATCCGCTCGCTCTGGCGCGGTTCACCCTTTCCCGACGGGATCCCGCCTATATACCGCGGGCTCTGGAGGCCCAAAGGCTTGAGGAGTGCCGCAAAGAAGGCGCGCTGTCCCGCGAAGACGCGGCGGTCTTTCGGGAACTGGAGCGGTCGGGGGCTGAAGCGCAGGCGGCGCGTATCGGGTCCGCGCTCTTCGCGCTGAAACCCGGGGACGGTTCGGCGCGGGAACAGGCCGCCTCGTGCCAGCGGGTTCTCGGCGGGTGCGCGAATATCTGCTACGAATACGCCACCAAACGGTACCGCGCCAACCTTATAAACTGGGGGATACTGCCGTTTACCCTCGACAGGAACGCGGTCTTTGAGGCTGATGCGGGGGACTGGGTGTACGTGCCGCGGGTAGCGGAGAAAATCGCCGCCGGAGACGAGGATTTTCCCGCGAAACTGGTGCGGCGCGGCGGCGCGGCGCGGGATATTCTCCTTTATACCGGACAACTTGGACGGGAAGAGCGGGAGATTATCCTTGCCGGATGCCTTATAAACTATTACGCCGCCCGCCTTAACGCGAAAACAGGGAAAACACGCTGAATACCGAATACCGAAGGAGAAAACCATGACGAAAATTACGATGACGCGCCCGATTGTCGAGATGGACGGGGACGAGATGGCGCGGGTCCTCTGGGGGCGCATCAAAGAAGAGCTGCTTCTTCCCTTTGTTGACTTGCGGACCGCGTATTATGACCTCGGTCTCCCCAATCGGGACGCCACTTCCGACGCGGTTACCCGCGAGGCCGCGCGGGCCGTTACAGAACATAAGGTCGGGGTGAAGTGCGCCACGATTACGCCGAACCTCCGGCGCCTTGAGGAATACCGTCTCAAAAAGCTCTGGCCCAGCCCCAACGCCACCATACGGGCGTTTCTCGACGGCACCGTGTTTCGGGAGCCTATTATGGTACGTTGCGTGAAGCCTGCGGTGAGGTCCTGGGCAAAGCCCATTGTCATAGCCCGCCACGCCTACGGGGACGTGTACGGCGGCCTTGAATACCGCGTGGAAGAGGCGGGGAAGGCGGAGCTGGTCTTTACTACCGCCGCGGGGCGGGAGGTTTTCCGCCAGGCGGTGCATACGTTCGAGGGACCCGGAGTGCTTCAGGCCGCGCACAACAAGGACGGCTCCATCGGGGCGTTTGCCCGCGCCTGTTTCAGCTACGCCCTTGAAACGCGGCGGGATCTCTGGTTCGCCGCGAAAGACACGATTTCCGCGTGTTACGACCGGTGCTTTCGGGATATATTCGAGCGCGTCTTTGAGGCCGAATACGCGCCGCCCTTCAAAGACGCGGGCCTTACCTACCGCTACGCGCTGATTGACGACGCCGCGGCCCGTGCGGTCCGCTCCGAGGGGGGCTTCGTGTGGGCCTGCAAGAACTATGACGGAGACGTGCTGAGCGACCTCGTGTCCGCCGCGTTCGGCTCTTTGGCCATGATGACCAGCGTACTCGTCAGTCCTGAGGGGTATTTTGAGTACGAAGCGGCGCACGGAACCGTCTCCCGCCATTATTACCGCTACCTGCGCGGGGAAGAGACTTCCACCAACCCGACAGCCATGATATTCGCCTGGACAAGCGCTTTGAGAAAGCGCGGGGAGCTTGACCATACGCCGGAGCTCTCGCGGTTTGCGGACGTTCTGGAGGGGGCGGTGATAAAGAACATTGAGGCCGGCGCCATGACCGGCGACCTTTTCCGGCTGCGCGAAGGAGTTTTCCCGGACTTCCCGTGTCCGTTGAGCGCCGAGGCTTTTATCGGCGCGGTACGGGAGGAAACCGCCCGCGCTTATTAGATAAGGTCCCGCAGCATCTCGATGGTTGCGGAGACTTGGGGCAGGCGGGGGTTTATCTTAAGCACGTCCGTAAAGGTTTTCATAGCTTGCTGGTACTCTTTGAGCTGGATGTACGCGACCCCGCGGTTGATATACGCCTCCACCATAACCGGATTATGTTCGATAGCGGCGCTTGCGTCTTCGATGGCTTTGGCGTAGTCCCGCTTCTGGACATACGCGGCGCTCCGGTTTGAATACGCCTCGGCCAGGGAGGGGTCTATCCGTATCGCGCTGGTGGCGTCGGCGACCGCGTTGTCAAACTCCCGTTTATGGTAATAGACGTTGCTGCGGTTCGTATAGATTTCCGCGTTGTCCGGTTGGATTGCCGCGGCTGCGCTCAGGTCCGCGATGGCCTTGTCGTAGTCGCGCTTCTGGGTATAGGCGTTACTGCGGTTCATATAAAGCGCCGGCGTCTGGCTGCTTAAAAGGAGGCCGTTGGTGAAGTCTTCGATGGCGCGGTCGTACTGGCCCCCGTGGATAAAGGCGGCGCCGCGGTTGATATAGGCCAGCAGGTGGTTCTGATTGATTTTGAGTGCGGCGCTGGCGTCGTCTATGGCCTGGCTGTACCTGCCTTTGCTGATAAAGGCGGCGCTCCGGTTGGCGTAGGCGTCGGCAAACGCGCTCCGGCACTTGATTCCGTAGGTAATATCTTCGATGGCCTGGTCGTAATGCCCCTGACCGTAATAAAAGACCCCGCGGTTCATTGACGCGAGGGCGTAGGCGGGCTGTAACTTGAGGGCCGCGGTGCAGTCTTCCACGGCCCGCTCGTATTCCCCTTTTTTGTAGTGCGTTACGGCGCGGTTCATAAACGCCGCCGCGTGGCCCGGGTTTATCTGAAGCGCCTTGGTATAATCCTGCACTGCCCGCTCGTATTCCCCTTTTTCGCAGTAGATAACCCCGCGGTTGATATGCGGCGCGGAGTAATTGGGATGGCCGGCGATGATGCCGGTAAGTTCCTGAAGCGCCTGATCGGTTTCCCCTTTTGCCGCGTACATGACCGCACGGCTCATAAACGCCGCCGCGTATTTCGGGTCCAGCGCCGCGGCCTGGCTGAAGTCGTCTATGGCGCGGTCCGGGTCCCCTTTGGCGCTGTGGACCATGCCGCGGTTATAGCGCATAAGCGCGTTCTCCGGGTTGCACTGTATCGCCATGGAAAAGTCTTCCATGGCCTTTTCATAATCCCCTTTCTTATAATAGAACACGCCGCGGTTGTAATACGAGAGCGCGTACCGGTCGTTAAGTTTGACGGCTTTGGCAAAGTCTTCAACCGCCCGCTCCCGGTCTCCTTTCGAGGCATAGGCCACGGCGCGGTTGGAGAAGACCTCCGGGTCCGCCGGATTAAGTTTTATCCCCTGGCTGAAATCTTCAATAGCGAGCGCGTATTTTCCCTTATGGGTATGTTCCACCCCGCGGTTTGAATACGTTTCAATGGTGTTAGGGTTAAGTTTTATCGCTTGGGTATAGTCTTCAATGGTGTGGTCATACTCGCGTTTGGCGTCCATAAAACTGAGTATATGCATCTGTGGTTACTCCCCTCTGTACGCTCCCCTGTACTTTTAGCGCCTGTGGCTTTCAATATTTTTAATACCCTGAGACAAAGGAGTGGGCCCACCTGGACTTGAACCAGGGACCTACGGATTATGAGTCCGCAGCTCTGACCAACTGAGCTATGGGCCCCGCGCCTCATCAATTCCCATTGTAACCCATCCCCCACCCCCCCGTCAACCGTCTCCGACGGTTTCAAACATGGCCGCAGCCTCCGGCTGTTCCAGCAAGGCCGCCTGTTGCTTCAAAGCGGTGCAACACCTTGTCCGTTTAGGGGGCTTGCACAGCCCAGGCGCGGCTACGCTTCGCGCAACCTCCGACGGTTCGGGAGCTGTGCGTTGTTGTGCGCGGTAAGGGGGCTTGTGGTGGTTCGGGGCGGAGCGCCGCGCAAAAAGAAAGGCGCGGCCCCCCGTGGTGTGGGGGAACCGCGCCTGTTGGGTCAGTCAGTTACCTAGCCGCTGGCTCCGGTAATCACTACCGCGCTGCCGGTGCCGGCTTTGATGCCGCCCGCCGCCGCGCTGTCTGCCGCGGTGCTGACTACCGCGGTGGTGGCCGCGCCAGTCGCGCAGTTCTTTATGCCAAGGCTTGCGTTCCCAAGAACATAAGCCGTTCCCGTACCGGGGGTTTGGGCGCTGGAGGTGCTGGTAACCGTTACCGAAGCTCCGATGCCGGGATTATCGGTAGTCCAGCCGGTCGCGGTGGCGGGGTCGGAAGCGGCGGTTACGGTGAGGGACAGACTGGCGCCAGTGGTGATGGTGCCGGCTTTCGCGTGGAACGCGGCTGCCGCGGTGCCGGTA
>JAITHR010000067.1 GCA_031279895.1 Spirochaetaceae bacterium | reverse complement strand
CCCTTCAGGTATTCGCAAAGAGATCCGCCCGGCAGTCTCATACAGAATCATAGTATTCTCCATTTAGTTTTAATGTCTCTTGAAACATAAGAGAGATTTTCGGTATTTGTCAACCGCCCGCCGCCGTGTCCCACGGTTTCAGCATGGCCGCCTGTTGTTTCCGAATAGTGCAACACCGTGTCCGCCGGCGGCGCCGGAGGCACAGCATGGCTGCCTGTTGCTTCCAAGTGGTGCAACACCGTGTCCGGTGAGCGAGCTGGCTACTGCCCAGGCGCGGCTACGCTTCGCGCCGTCTCCGGCGGTTCGGGAGCCGTGCGTTGTTGTGCGCGGCAGCCTCCGGCTGTTTCATAAGCGTCCCGCCCCGAATCACGCCCCGCCGCGTACTACGCCGCGCTCCTAAGCTGTCTCCGCCGGCTTCGCCGCGCTTCGCAGGAAGCTTATGTGCCACCCGCCGCCGGCGGGCGGAGGCTGTAACTCCTTTACTAATCTATACTTACTAAGCCGTATTTACAGGATTCCGCCCCCTCCCCGGGGGTTATACACCGGTATTTTTGCCTTGGAAACACGAATTTCCGTGACAGAAATTCGGATTTCCAAGACGGAAATAGCGTAGCCGCGCCTAAGCAGCAAACGGACTGCTCACCGGACAGGGTGTTGCACTACTCTCAAACAACAGGCGGCCATGCTGTGCCACCCGCCGCTGGCGGGGTGTTGCACCACTCGGAAACAACAGTGCTGAAGCCGTCGGAGACGGGCCGCGCCTACGCAGCAGCCAGCCCGCTCAGCGGACACGGTGTTGCACCATTCGGAAACAACAGTGCTGAAGCCGTCGGAGACGGGCCGGAGGCTGTGGGGTAAGGGGCGCAAACTCACCGATATTTGAGAGACGAGCAGTGCGCGGAAGTCGCGCTGAACCTTAGACCGGTGGAGCTATGATGTATACGAGAGAAATACGGAACCCCGGCCCGTCCCTTGTCGAGCGGGGCGAGCCGCTGCAAGGAACATGGCTTACCGCCTTTGACGAAGTTGACCTTCTTACCATCCGCAAACCGTTTCCGTTTCCGGTGCCGGTTCCCCGGTGGGCGCGGAACTGGCGGCTTAAGGAATGGCAGACCTTCGCGGTGCAGGACGACCGGTTTTTCCTCAGCGCCGCGGCGGGCAACATGAAATCCTTCCGGTGGGTGCAGGTGTTCCTCTACGACAAGGAGGAGGGCGGGCAGATCCGGTATCGGAAACTGGCGCCCCTCGGTGGCTGGCGGATGCCCCGCTCCCTGGCCAATTCCTCGATTGACTGCCGGTTCTCCGGCTTTTTCTTCAGGATACACCACTGGCTCGACGCGAATACCGTCAAAATCGACCTGGACATCGAGCCCGCCCGCTCCGGCGCCTCGTTTACCGCGCACCTTGAGTACGCCGTTGACCCGCGCCGGTGCAGCCCCGTGACCGTGAGCCTGCTTCTGCCGAAGGACCGCTGTTTTTACGCCTGCAAGAGCGTTACGCCGGTACAGGGGGACATCGTGTTCGGCGGCAGGCACCTGCGGCTCGATCCGGCGCGTACCACCGGCTTTTTCGGGGACTTCAAGGGCTACTACCCGTACCGCGCCTTCTGGACGCGGTGCACCGGCACGGGGTTTGACAAGGCGGGAAGGCGGTACGGCTTCAGCGTCGCGGAAAACCGGACCCTCGGAAGCTTCAAGAACAACGAGAACGTGCTCTGGGTGGACGGGAATCCCACGCCCCTGCCGCCGGTGCGCGTTACCATGCCCGGGGGTCCCGAGGCGGAATGGGTTATTCAGGACGTAGAGGGCATGGTGGACCTGGTATTCACGCCGAAGGAGTCTTTCCGCAGCGGGTGCAACCTGCTTGCGGTGCGGGCGGAATACGACACGCCCCTGGGCCACTACAACGGCACGCTCGTGGACTCCGCGGGAAACACCGTGGACCTCCGCAACCACTGGGGCATGGGGGAGAACCTCTATATGCGGCTCTAGCGCGGGGCGGGGCGGATGAATTTGTCCACGCGCCACCAGACAAGCTTTATGTCCCACTTCCCCACAAGGAGCGCCGACAGTATCCCCTCGTCCGAAAGGTTAAACGTGTTAAACGACAGCTCCTCCGGCTGCACCGCGATAAACCCCTGGTACTGGCGGCGGGACGCGGGTTCCATAATAAGGAGAAAGTACCCCTTCTCCTCCGGGAACTGGAGGAAAATCCGCTCCCCGCTTATCACCCCCAAAAGGGAATAGAACATGGTAAGCGCGGTTTTGCGCCCGTTCTCCAGGGTCTCGGACTCGTAGAGCGGCACCTCTATATCCCGCTCGTACCACCCGCTCTCCACCTGCATAACCCAGATACGGGACCCCGCGGGTTCGTTTCCGGAGCGGGTGTTGGTTGACACGTCATAGGTGTCGCGGTAGTAATCGGCCTTGATATAGAGCGCCCGGGCGTCCGGCGCCGCGACAATCGCGTCCACCGATACCGCGTCCGCGCCTTCGGGGAGCGGGATGTCCCCGTCCCGTATCTTCACGAGGTACAGGGACATCCCGTCCGCGTCGAACCAGTGGATATTCCATCCGGTCGGTATCCGGCATACCACCGCAATCTCGTCGTTTACCGAAAGGTACAGCCCCTCGATATGGGGAAACGGACTCCCCCCCACGCCCCGCTGTCCGAGGTATCCGACGAACTGGCCGTTCCCGTCAAAATGAAGAACAACGCTGTGCAGACGCGCCCCGCTCTCCTCGTCAACATCGTGCCGCTCCTCGGGAAGCCGGTCCTCCACAAAGATATGCTTCCGCGAGTCCACCGTGATTTTCCCCGGGTTTTGCAGGGGGTAGGTAAAAGCCCAGCGGGTAATCACCTCCTGCGCGGGCATGGCCTCAAGGGTCCGCAGGGAAAGGGGCGCCGGATTGGTCTCCGCGTTGTAAATCATAAAAAGCGGGTCCCCGTAGGAATTGTAGCGCACTATCTTCTCCCCGTTCCCGTCGGCAATATAAAAAAGCCCGTCCCGCATCGCAAGGTTGGTTCTCCGCACCCCCCGATCCCCCTCAAGGTTATAAACGGCAATCTCATCCTCAAGCCGGCCTATCTGAAAGGTAAATATCTCCTCCCGCGTAACCGAAGGCACCGCGCTTTGGGAGCAGCCGGCACATACCAAAACCCCCGCCAGCATACCGCATACTCTTATCCCGTGTCTCATACCCCCATTATCCCCCGTATCTCCCCTCCCGCGCAACCCGCCGGCGGCGGGCGGCACAAAAGCGTCCCGCGGAGCGCGGCAAAGCGGACAACGACTACTTACAGGCACACAACGCCGCGCCTTAGGGACAGGGAGTTTTACCTTGGGAAGCGGGGGTTCCGTTTTGGACACACGGATTCCTGTGTCGGCGGGCGCGAATTCCGTGTTTGGGGGGCGGCCGTCCGTCCGGGAACCCCGGAATTCCGTCCTGGAAATACGGAATTCTGTCGCGGAAATCCGGATTTCTATCACGGAAATCCGGATTTCCAGGACGGCAGGACGTATTTCCGTGACGGCAGGACGTATTTCCGTGACGGCAGGACGTATTTCCGTGACGGCAGGACGTATTTCCGTGACGGCAGGACGTATTTCCGTG
>JAITHR010000049.1 GCA_031279895.1 Spirochaetaceae bacterium | reverse complement strand
TTGGACACACGGATTCCTGTTTCGGCGGGCGGGAATTCCGTTTTTGGGGGGCGGAATTCCGTCCTGGAACCCCGGAATTCCGTCCTGGAAATACGGAATTCTGTCGCGGAAATCCGGATTTCCGGGGCAAAAATACCGGTGTATACCGCCGGGCCCGCGGCACATAAGGCTTAGTAAGTTTATATTACGAAAGGAGTTACCGCCCACCGCCGGCACATCTCCGGCGGCCCGCCAGTGGCGGGTGGCACAAAAGCTTCCCGCACAGCGGCTTAAAGCGGTCGTTGACTGCTTAGAGGCACGATGCGGGACGCTTATGAAACAGCCGGAGACTGCGGCGGAGACGGCCTTTGAATAAGGCGTAGTACATTTTGATTTTGAGAGGAGTTACGAAAAAGACATGAGAAGAAAGAAAACGTGGCTGCCGAACAAGCGGGTTGACGTGCTTGTCATGGCGAATATGTGGAAAGTCGTGCTTGCGATAAAGGCGCAGCTCTGGGGTACCCCGGACGCGCTCGTGCAGGCGCTTATCCAGGCCATTATGGAGGCCCAGGCCGCGCTTGACGCCGCGTCACCGGCCATGCGGACACCGGTTCTGACCGCGAAGGTCGAGGCGGCGTTCGCGAAGCTTGAGGCGGCCATGCTGAAACCGTCGGAGACGGTTGACAGGGGGGCGGGGTTTTCTTTATCTTAAAGATAAGATTTTCAAGGCGGGGTGAGCTGTAACGCAATTCCCCACCGGCGGTTTAAAGCCCGCAACTTCAAGGCGTAACCTTGAACTGAGCCGGTGTAATTCCGGCGCCGACGGTATAGTCCGGATGGAAGAAAATTGCGACCGGTCAGAAAATCAACCCGTCCGCGGACTGACCGCCTGTAACTATCATTCCCGCTCTTGACCGTTCTGAAAATCCCGCCTGTTCTAACACTTTGTTATGGTACCAAGGAGGCGCGGAGCGCGTATGCCCAAAAAAAGAAAAATCGAACCTGATACGGCGGAGTTTTCCCCCTTTGACCGGCGCTGTATGTCCCGCGCTTTGACCCTTGCGGGCAGGGGACAGGGGGAAGTCTCCCCGAACCCGCTGGTCGGCGCGGTTGTGGTGAAACAAAACCGGATTATCGGCGAGGGATGGCACCGGCAGTACGGGGGGGCCCACGCGGAGGCCGAAGCGCTGGAGGCGGTCCGCGTCGCAGGCGAAACACCGGAGGGCGCGGATTTATACTGCACCCTCGAACCGTGCTGTTTCACCGCGCCGGACAAACACCAGCCGCCCTGCACGAACCGGATTATCGAGAGCGGCATCCGACAGGTATACATCGCCAACCTGGACCCCAATCCGAAGGTACACGGCGGCGGGGTCCGCGCCCTCAGGGACGCGGGAATAACCGTGCGAAGCGGGCTTCTTTCGGCAAAGGGCGCCTGTCTCAATCGGGGGTTTTTCACCTTCCAGCGCTTGGGACGCCCCTTTGTCCGGCTCAAAATCGCCCAGAGTCTTGACGGGCGCATCGCTTGCGCGAACGGAGACTCCCGCTGGATTACCGACGAGGCGGCCCGGCGGACCGCGCACCGCTTGCGGAGTGCGCACGACGCGGTGCTTATCGGACGGGGGACCGCCCTCAAAGACGATCCCGAACTGACCACGCGCCTTGTCCGGGGCCCCAACCCCCTGCGCGTACTGCTCGATTCAAAACTCTCCCTGCCGCTCAAAGCCCGCCTCCTCCACCTTCCCGACTCGGAGAAAACCCTGGTCCTCTGCGCCGCGGACCATGACGCTGAAAAAGCGGCCCGTATGCGGGAATACGGGGCGCAGGTTGTTCCTCTGGAGGACCTCTCCCCCGCCGCGGCGCTGGGGGCCCTGGGGGATCGGGGTATCCGGTCGGTGCTTGTGGAAGGCGGCGGCGCGGTGGTTGCCGCGTTTCTCAAAGCCGGACTGTGGGACTCCCTTACGGTGTTTACCGCGCCTATCCTCCTGGGACGGGGGATTGACTGGACCGGGGACCTGGGCATAGACGCGGTGCGGGACGCGGTGCGTTTTGCGGAGGTATCCCTGAAACATATCGGGAAGCAGGTCTTGTTTGAGGGGCTGCGGGAGTCCCCCGCGTGTTAAGGCGTCAAAACGTTACGAACGTTAAGAGAGAAATAAAAAAGAAAACAGTAAGGAGGAGTAATGTTTACCGGTATCATTGAGGAAGTGGGGCGGGTTTTGAGCGTAACCGGCTTCGGGGACAAGGCGCGTCTTGTGGTGCGGGCCGCGGTGGTGCTTGCGGGAACCAAAATAGGGGATTCTATCAGCATTGACGGGGTCTGCCAGACCGTAACCGCTCTTGATTCCCCTGAGAAAGGGACGTTTAGCGTGGATACGCTGGGGGAAAGCCTGAAAAAGACGACCCTCGGATCCCTCCGCGCAGGCAGTCCGGTGAACCTTGAGCGGGCGCTCCAGCCCCACTCCCGCATGGGGGGACATATCGTACAGGGACATGTAAGCGCGGTGGCGCGGATTTCCGAGATGCGGACCGCGGGACACAACGTGTATCTCTCGGTGGAAATACCGGACGTCGATGCGCGGTACTGCGTGCGGGAAGGCTCCATCGCGCTTGACGGCATAAGCCTGACCATCGCGGACCTGAAAGGAACTATCGCCACGATGAACCTTATTCCCGCCACGCTGAAAGCCACCAGCCTGGGCGCGAAGAAACCCGGGGACCTTATGAACCTTGAAACTGACATTATAGGGAGGTATGTGGAAAAACTCCTTGGCCAAAAGCCCGCGGGACTGACCTTTGAGCGCCTGCGCGATCTTGGCTACACCGGCGGGGCGGCGGGAGTCGGCCTTGCGTAACAGTCTCATAAACACAACAACCTGATTAAGGAAAAGGAATATGCACAATACGTTTATATCGATTGAAGAAGCCATTGAAGAGATCCGTAACGGGAATATCCTCATTGTTACCGATAACGAGGATCGGGAAAACGAAGGGGATTTCATCATGGCTGCGGAAAAAGTAACGCCGGAGGCGGTGAACTTTATGACCCTCTACGGCAGGGGGCTGGTATGCCAGGCCGTTACCGCGGAGCGGGCGCTGCGCCTTGGCCTTACCCCCATGGTGCGGGAGAATACGTCGCTCCATACCACGGCTTTTACCGTCAGCGTGGATGCGCGGGCAGTTACCACCACGGGCATTTCCGCGTTTGACCGCGCCGCGACCGTCAAAGCCGTCATCGACCCGCGCACCGCGCCGGAAGACCTGCTCCGTCCGGGGCATATCTTCCCGCTCGTCGCGCAGGACGGCGGGGTGCTTGCGCGGGACGGGCATACCGAAGCCGCGGTTGACCTCCCGCGTCTTGCCGGCTGCGTTCCCTCAGGCATCCTCTGCGAGATACTCGACCGCGACGGCTCCATGGCGCGCCTCCCCCGCCTCACGGAAATCGCCCTTGAGCATCGTATTAAAATGGTTACGGTCTCGGACCTTATCGCCTGGCGGAAAGCGCGGGACGGCGCGAAACGCATAGCCGAAAGCCGGCTCCCCACTTCCGCGGGGGAGTTCCGTCTGGCGCTTTACGAGAATGTTCTCAGGCCGGAGATGCCGCACGTCGCGCTCATTTCGGCAAAACCCTTTGATCCCGCCAACGCGCTTGTGCGGGTTCACTCGGAATGTTTCACCGGAGAGGTGCTGCTCTCCGAGCGCTGCGACTGCCGGGGGCAGCTTACCGAAGCGCTCGGTCTCCTTGCGAAGGAAGGCGGGGTGCTGGTGTACCTCCGTCAGGAGGGGCGCGGCATCGGACTTGCCGAGAAAATCAGGGCCTACAGCTTGCAGGATGCCGGATGCGACACGGCGGAGGCGAATATCAGGCTTGGCCATCAGGCGGACGAGCGGGATTACGCGGTCGCCGCGGCGATACTGCGGGACCTGGGGGTTACGGGGATACGGCTTCTTACCAACAATCCGTTGAAAGAAAGCGCGCTCTCTGCCCGGGGCATTCGGATTATCGAGCGGATACGCATCGAGATGCCGCCTATCGAGCATAACCGGCAGTATCTGGCCAGTAAAAAGGCCCTGTTCGGTCATCATCTTGAGTATGTTTAAGGTTTAAGGAGTGGAAAAACCATGTACACGGAAATCAACGGCAATCTGCACGGTTCGGGCCGGCGCTTCGCGCTGGTGGCGAGCCGGTTTAACGACTTTATTACGTCCCGCCTGCTTGACGGGGCCGTAGACTGCTTCATCCGGCACGGCGGGGACGCGGACAACCTTACGGTCGTGCGGGTGCCCGGGGCCTTTGAAATACCCCTTACCGCGTCGAAACTGGCGAAAAGCCGCAAGTACGACGGGGTCGTCTGTCTGGGCGCGGTTATTCGGGGATCGACCCCGCATTTTGACTACATTGCCGCTGAAACGGCCAAAGGCGTGGCGCAGGCCGCGATGGGATCTTTGGTTCCGGTTATCTTCGGCGTTTTGACCACCGACACTATCGAACAGGCGGTCGAGCGGGCCGGAACCAAGGCGGGCAACAAAGGCTGGGACGCCATGATGAGCGCCATGGAAATGGCCGACTTATTTGACCAGTTAGCCTAACCCGCCGTCTCCCCGTCTCCGACGGTTTCAAACAGGGCCGCCTGTTGTTTCCAAGCGGTGCAACACCCTGTCCGGTGAGCGAGTCAGTGCTGCCCAGGCGCGGCTACGCTTCGCGCAGCCTCCGGCTGTTTCAGCATGGCCGCCTGTTGTTTCCAAGCGGTGCAACACCCTGTCCGGTGAGCGAGTCAGTGCTGCCCAGGC
>JAITHR010000024.1 GCA_031279895.1 Spirochaetaceae bacterium | reverse complement strand
CGGAAATGAATCTTTCCAGAGCGGAAATGAATCTTTCCAGAGCGGAAATGAATCTTTCCAGGGCGGAAATGAATCTTTCCAGGGCGGAAATGAATCTTTCCAGGACGGAAATGAATCTTTCCAGGGCGGAAATGAATCTTTCCAGGGCGGAAATGAATCTTTCCAGAGTAAAACTGAATCATATCAGGATAAAACTGAATCGTTCCGGGCCGTCTCCGACGGTTTCATAAGCGTCTTGGCCGCGCCCCGAACAACGACAAGCCCCTTACTACGCACAACAACGCACGGCTCCCAAGCCGCGACCCGCCGGCGCGGAGCGTAGCCGCGCCTCAACAGCACTGATTTGCCCGGCGGACACGGTGTCGCACCGTTTGGAAGCAACAGGCGGCCATGCTGAAACCGTGGGACACGGCGGAGGCTGCGGAGACGGGGCGCTACCAGTGGTTGGTGATTACTACTTTGACGCTGAGCGGGACGGAGAGCGCCACCGCGTTTTCCATCTCCTGTTGTATAAGACGCGCAGTGTCCGCAGCCTCCTCCTGGGGAGACTCCAGAATAAGCTCGTCATGCACCTGCAAAAGCAGGCGCGTCCGGCTACCGGCGGCGGTAAGCGCCCGATCCACCCCCAGCATAGCCGTTTTCACAATGTCCGCCGCGGAACCCTGAATAGGCGTGTTCACCGCCACCCGCTCCGCCGCGGCCCGCTCCGTCTTGTTACGCGAATTGATAGTCGGAATATACCGCCTCCTCCCGAAAATCGTGGAAGCGTAGCCCGACGTCTCCGCGGCGCGTATCAGGCTCTCGATATACTCCCGAATACCCCGATACGTCTTGAAATACGTGTCGATAAAGAGCGCGGCGTCGGCGCGGCTTATCCCCAGCTCGTTAGCGAGCCGAAAGGCACTCATGCCGTACATCACCCCGAAGTTAATCACCTTCGCGCTCTGGCGCTGTTCGGGGCTCACCGCCTCCTCGTCAACATTGAAAATAAGGGACGCGGTTCCGGCGTGCACGTCCTTTCCGGCTTTGAAGGCAGCCGCCATATTCTCGTCCCCGGAAAGATGCGCCAAAATCACCAGCTCTATCTGACGGTAGTCCGCCGATATAAGGAGGTGCGCGGGCTTGGCTACGAAGGCCTCCCGAATACGGCGCCCCTCATCGCCACGCGCCGGAATATTCTGCAAGTTCGGCTGGCGGCTGGAAAGCCGGCCCGTGGCGGTTCCGGTCTGGATAAAACTCGTGTGGAGCCGCCCCTCCGGATCGGCAAGATCGGAGAGCGCGTCCACATAGGTTGACTTGAGTTTCGTCAGGGTCCGGTAGCGCAGGACAAGCGCCGGCGCCTCGTCGGTAAGCGCCAGTTCCGCCAGCACTTCTTCGTCGGTGGAGTAGCCGGTTTTGGTCTTCCTTCCGGTCTTGAGACCGCGCTCGGTAAACAGTACCTCCTGTAACTGCTTGGTAGACGCCAGATTAAAAGGATGACCCACCACGCGATACGTCTCGCCCTCAACGCGGGCGATCTCTTTGGATAACTCAAGCCCGTAAGACTCCAGCGTCCCTTTCTCAATCCTGATGCCCGCCCCCTCCATCTCGGCGAGAACAGGGAGCAGGGGCATTTCCAATTTGAGAAAAAGATCCCCGGCACCGGCCCGCTCAAGGCGCGGCTCAAGAAAAAACCGCGCCCGCAGACAGAAGTCCGCGTCTTCCGCCGCGTAAGACACGGCCTCTTCGAGGGATACCGCGGCAAAGGTACGGCCCTTCGGCACCACCTCCTTGTACGTTTTCGCGGTGTAGCCAAAGTACAGGCGGGAAAGGGAATCAAGGGAATAGCCGTTCCGATCGGGGTCAACCACCCATGCCGCGACCATCGTGTCCCAGATCCCGCACGTCCACCGCGGGATTCCCCAGTGGCGGGATACCGCGTAGTCGTATTTGGCGTTATGGGCGATGACGGTCATGGCGGGATCGGCAAAGAGCGGCGCCAAAAGGCCCCGAACCGTGGCAGGATCAACAAACGGCGCGGTTCCGCCGTGGGGCGCCAGGGGAACGTAGACCGCCTCTTTCATGCGGAGCGCCAGCGCCACCCCCACCGGTTCGGCGCGCCGGGGGTCAAGGGAATCGGTCTCGAAATCCAGCGCGACAAACCCTTGGGCGCGCGCTTCGCGCAGCATGGTTTCCAAACCTTCCGCGTCAAGGAGCGCGGTGTAGGTTCCGGGTCCCAGAAACGCCGGATCCGATGAAACCGGCTCTTCCTGTAGCGCCTGGGAGTCCCCGCTTAGTTCCCGCGCCATCTTCGTGATGCCGTTACGGAAGAGCAGCGCCGCACCCTCGGCGGGACGGAGGTTTTCCACCGAAAGATCGTCAAGGGTGAAATCCGCTTTCCCGTTAAACACAAGGGGAACCTCGTGGTCCAGGGCCACGAGGGATTTGGAAAGGTATGCCGGATCCCGATCGTTATGCAGGTACTTGCCTAAGGCCCCTTCGATACCGGCGATATTGGCGTAGATGCCGTCAAGGGAGCCGTACCGGTTTATGAGTTTCGCGGCGTGGGTCTTCCCAATGCCTTTAACCCCCGGCACGTTGTCGGCGCCGTCTCCCATAAGGGAGAAAAAGTCCAGCATCTTCTCAGGCGGCACCCCCCATTTGGCCTTTACCGCCTCGGGCCCCAGCACCGTATAGTCCGCGGCGCCCTTTCCCGTGTCAATGACGTAAATCCCGTTTCCCACCAGCTGGAGCATATCCTTGTCGGAAGAAAGAATATAACACTCCCGCCCGTCTTCTTTGCATCGGCTTGCCATGGTCGCGATAATATCGTCCGCCTCATACCCGTCGCGGCGCAGCATGGGAACCCCAAGTCCGTCGAGAAACGCTTCGATAAGCGGTATCTGCTCGTGGAGGTCAGCGGAGGTTTTTTCCCGGTTCGCCTTGTAGGTACTCGAAATAGCGTGCCGAAAGGTCGGGGTCCGCGAATCGAATACCGCCGCAAGGCGCAGCGGTTTTTGGAGCGCCTCACTGAGGGTTCCGTCCGGTCCCGCCGAAGGCGCGCCTTTACGCACGAGGTTCAGAACGGTACGGCTGAAGATAAACAGCGCGGAGATATTCTTTCCCTCGCGGTTACGCAAGGGGCTATCGGCAAAGCCGTGGTAGGCGCGGTAAATAAGCCCGTAGGCGTCGAGGAGATAGAGCGGCGGTTTCGCCTGCCCGCTTGTCGTGTGTTTCATGTGTGTCCTTCCCGTGCGAAAAGTCCGCGTCCCCCGGTCGGCGCTTAGATCTCCATGTCTATCATCGAGGGCGGCGCATGGGGGGACATTCGCTTTCGCAGGGGGTTTTTTTGTATCTTTTGGATTTCGGCGGCGAGAAACGCCCGCCGCTTCCCAAGAAGCTCCGTGTTTTCCCGCGCCCGCGCCCGCACTTCTTCCTGAATGTCGCGGATGTTTCGGGTTATCGCACGGATTTCCGGTTCTGTGCGGCAGGGGAAACGCGCCATAAGGGGCTGTATGACCTTTTGGACTGCCAGAATGTCCCTCATGGCTTGTTCGAGAAGCTCCGCGTGAAAAAGCGCGTCTTCCCCCTGGTTCTGCTCTATTTTTTCTTTTTGTTTGGCAAGGGCGCTTAAGCACGTGCGCAAGGTATCGCGCTGGGCGCCGAGGAGTTCCCGAAGCCGCGTTATGGCGGCGCGGGCCTCCGGTGTAGCGGCTTTTAGGAAATCCTGTTCTTTCATTTCAAGACGCTATCCGGCGATATTTATTCCGTTTCTGGGTCTTTCCATGTTTTCCCGCGGGGCTTTGGCGGTAACTTCCCCCCAGACGGTCCTGAGATCGTTAAGCATGGCGCGAACATTGGCCACCCGTTCCATGTCTTTACTGATGTCCGCCTCCACAATCTCGTGGTTAAACCAGCTGTACAGGGAAAAAAGGTTCTTGGCGATTTCCCCGCCCTTTTCAAAATCCAGAGACACCGACAGTTCGGTGATGATTTCCTGGGTTTTAAGGAGCGCTTTGGTTATTTCCTCGATTCTTCCCGGATCCTTTTTGCCTTTGCTGTTCTTTTTTAAGAGGTCCAAACCCCGATCCAACTGTTTTACCGCCTCATCATAGAGCATCATAATAAGCTGCCCCTGCCCTGCGGTCTTAACCCGCGTTTCTTTATATGCGGATAACGCATTGGTGTACGCCAAAATAATCCCCTCCGTAAAAATAAAATATTTCGTTACTGTGTAACAAGGTGTACGGTTTTTTTATCGGCATAGTTTTATTATAACCTAACGCAAAGTTTTTTGCCTATACCCTCCGGCGGACATTTCGATGGCCGCCTTGCTAAAAACCGCGCCGCACGGTACTATGTACGAAACCAATACGAAACCAACGAGCGTATTCGCGCTCCGGCGCGGCGTTGAAAAAGGAGAGTTTGAGATGCAATGTACCATTTGCAATATTCCTATGGAAAAAGTGGAAACCTTTCAGGAAGACGGCCAGCTGGTAACGGTCTGGAAATGTCCGATGTGCAACCGGAAAATCTTTGAGCGCAAAGATCTGGAACAGCCGAAACAGAGCGAACTTCCGAAATTCGACTGACCGCCGGCGGCGGCGGCACAAAAGCTTCCCGCGCCGCGCCCCGAACAACGACTGTCCGCGTACCACACCGCGCCTCTAAGCGGACGCCGCCCGGTTTACCGCGTTCCGCCGTCTCCGCAGCCTCCGGCTGTTTTAAACGCTTCCCGTGCCGCGCTTGTTAGCAGTCGTCGTCCGCTTAGAGCCGCTTCGCGTGAGGCTTTTGAAACCGTCGGAGACGGCGCCTGTTAGCAGTCGTCGTCCGCTTTGAGGCGCGGCGCATGACGTTTATGAAACCGTCGGAGACGGGTCGGAGGCGGTTAAGGGGTGTTTTGACCCGCAAAACCGTGGTTTCAGCGCGAAATCCCCGGCAAAACGTGGTGTTGTTGAGACGTATTTTCAGGTTCAAACGCCGGCGGGTAGGGTTCAAACGCCGGCGGGTAGAGTCCAAACGCCGGCGGGTAGAGTCCAAACGCCGGCGTTTAGAGTCCAAACGCCGGCGTTTAGAGTCCAAACGCCGGCGGGTAGAGTTCAAACGCCGGCGGGTAGAGTCCAGCCTCCGGCTGTTCCGGCAGGGCCGCCTGTTGTTTCCGAGTGGTGCAACACCGTGTCCGGTGAGCGAGTCAGTGCTGTTGAGGCGCGGCTACGCTCGCGCAGCCTCCGGTGGTTCGGGAGGCTGCGTTGTTCGGGGCGCGAGGCATGACGCTTATGAAACAGCCGGAGGCTGCCAGCCTACAACACCGCCAAACACCCAATTCCGACGATAACGCACAGAAACCCGCCGCCTCCCAATTTCAGCCGGGCAAAGCCCCGGCCCCACCTATTCGCCGTTCCCTCTATCTTTTCCGTGTTGTAACTATACCCCCGGAAAACCCAGTCCCAGTTCCCAAGGGCCGCGGCAACCATAAACGCGCCGGCCACAATCACAAAGACCCCAAAATACTTAGGCTGTTCGGCAAACAGCTTCCCGATGCGCTCGAATATGTCCGGCTCCCTGTTCATCGCTCCCCCGTTCGCAGCCAGTATACCCCCCTGTTTTCCGTCAAGAACAAAGCCCGACGGAGGCAGCGGAGCTTTCCGTTATAGTTCATCCCATTCAATACATTTTGGACATTCGTTTGTGGCAAAATATTCTACGACACATTTTTCCAGACATTCAACGGACAGTATATTTTCCCTTGCCAACTCAACTGTCGCGCCGCTTTTATTCTCATAAAATGTTTCCACGCCGGTATTATTTCCTTTTGAAACAAACGATCTGTTTTTATCCAGATAATACACGATACCATAATCATCTTTTACAAACGCCGTTAATTTCCGTTCTCGGCAAATGTAAAAATAAAATGATTTGCATTAAAAGCCGGGCGCTTTTTCAGTAGTTCAATAATTTCTTTTTGAGAACGTATTACCGTTTCTCCGTCAAAATCATCAATAAACAATGCGTGTACCTGTTAATCATTTCTCAAGAAAGCGGCTGTCAAACCCCTCCGCAACGACGCTCAATTTCGGCGAAAAGCGCTGTTCCCAAAATACTTTTCCAGTATTTGTAAAAAATCTTTTTCCTTATCTAAGGAACATTTCAAAAAAACACCGGTAAATATTTCTATCATTAGATCACCGGCTTCAATCTCAAGGGGAAACAAAAGCATAAACGCCTCATAGACAGAGCGTTCATAGTGAGACATTTGTATATAACTTTTTGTTTTGAAAATTTCATCTCCTATTTCCGCGTGTAATTTTTTGGTAATCTCTTTATAGTTATTATCTGCCAGCGCCTTATAAACAGTATGTCTGCATTCATTTATATATTCTTTAGGTAAAGGCACTATACTTAAATCAATTAAATCCAACGCTTCATTGATACACGTTAATTCTATCCTTAAAAAATCAAGTAAATTATTATTCCCTTTTAATGTTCGATAATAACGGTCTATTCTTTTTAGGATTTCGTTGATCGCTTCTCATTCGTTCATGTATTATATTTTGCTCTGAAATAGCTAACCGTTATATCCCATTCCGCCTGGCTGAATAATTTTTTCAATTTATGTACGCTTCTTTTTACTATTTTCTGATCATCCTGAGAAAAAATACTTATATTATCTTCCAAATGCATAAAATACATAATCGAGAGAATCTTGGTATACAATTCATGCCCGTTTTCCCCTAATCCGGTCTCAATATAGAGGTCTTTATCTTCATCCGGTACTTCTAATGCCACTGTTTTATGGTACAACGCTATGATAAAATCAATTATTTCATCTGAAATCATTCTGAGATCCAGTATATTTCCGAATATCGTCATTAACCGGCCATTATAGTATAACATATCGTTTGAATAATCCTCTCTGTAATAATAAGAAAAATAATCCGTTATTTCCCCGCGGTATTCACAGAAATTATCCAATACTATTTTACTAATTGAGGTTTGTGAAAAAAGTGTGGAACAAACGTTTACTATCAAAGAACACATAGCGAACTTTCTCATATAAAACTCCCTTAATCATCGGTTGACCGATTATAGTATACTGTTTTTTTAGAAATGCCCATACTTAAAGAAAGACCCTGCTCGCGGGGGTTGCGGGAACGCGGGATTTCCCGTATGGTTCCGGTGGCGGGAGGAGATACGGAGATACGATGGACCGGCACGAGCTTTTGCGAAAAATTACTACCTTTCCCCTTATTGCCGCGGTTCTTGCGGAAGATTTGCTTTCCGGTGATTTCCGGTCGGCTTTCAAGGGACAGGGCATTGAGGCGGATGAGGTGAGGCACTATGAACGCGGCGATGATATTCGCGCTATTGACTGGAATGTAAGCGCCCGTTTCGGGACGCCCTATGTAAAAATGTATCGGGAAGAGCGGGAACTCACGGTTTCTCTTGTTTTGGACTGTTCCGCGTCGATGTATTGCGGCAGCCCGACGCGCCGCGCCGATCAGGGCCTTCTGGCGGCGACTCTGATCGCGTTTTCAGCGGAACGCGCCGGACAGCGGGTAGCGGCGCTGTTCTTTGACCGCGGGATTATCAAAGTTTTCCCCCCCAGAAAGGGGAGGGCGCATATTATGGCCATGATAAGCGCCGCGCTCTCGATTGATAACGGCGGCGGCGCCGGCAGCAACCTCGGCGTTGCCCTTGCGGGACAGGGAAGGCTCTTGAAACGGCGGAGCCTCATCGTGATTATTTCAGATTTTCTCAGCGTTCAGTGGGAACAGGAGCTGGGTGGCCTGTGCCGGAAACATGACGTTATCGCCATAAGGATAGGGGAGCCGCCGGATATGGCGTATCAAGGGCTTATCGCCCTTGAAGATCCTGAGACCGGACGCTCCTACCATGTTCCTACCGGATTTGCGGAGTTCCGCGCCGCCTGGTCCGACTGGCACCGCGACAGACGCGACGGGTGGCAGGGGGTATGCCGCCGTTTGGGGGCGTCTTTTCTCGACCTCTGCACCCAAGACGATGTTCCGGCGGTTCTAATCCGTTTCTTCGGGAGCCGCGGGGGGATCCGCCCCTTGAAAGCGCCGCTGCACAACAAGAAGTGAGGCGTCCCTGTCCTAAACGCTACCGTCCCGCAAGATCCGATAGGGGTATTGGTTTGGGCGAGGTGTCTTCTCCCTCGATTTTAGCAAAATCTTCCAGGAGTTCTTTGCCCCGTTTGCTTAGTTTCGTCGGAATCTGGATCATAATTTTTATATACAGGCTCCCCCGCCTTCCCCCGCCTGTGGGTACGCCCTCGTTTTTGATGGGGATCATGGCGCCGTTTTGCGTGCCCGGGGGGATTTTGACTTTGGCTTTGCCGTCTAATGTCATAACCTGAATCTCCGCGCCCATGGCCGCTTGGGTGATTGAGACGGGCACCGCGCAGTAGAGGTTCGAGTCTTGACGCTCAAAGTATTCGTGGGGTTTGACGCGGATATACACATAGAGGTCCCCGGCGGCGCCGCCGTTTGTGCCGGCGTCTCCCTGCTGTTTGATGACCACCCGTTTGCCGTTTTCCACCCCCGGGGGAATGGTTACGGCGATTTTCTGGCGCTTTTTCTGCGCACCTGAACCGCCGCAGTCCTTGCAGGGATGCTCGATGATGTGTCCCTCCCCGCTACAGGTCGGACAGGTGGAGGCTACGGAGAAAAAGCCCTGGCTGTGCCGCACCTGACCGCTCCCGCCGCAGGCGGAACAGACCTTCTTGCCGGTCCCGCTTGCGGCGCCGGAACCTTTGCATGACGGGCAGGTTTCATTTCGGGAATACTGGATCTCCACTTTCGTTCCGAAAATCGAATCCTTAAAGGTGATTTCAATGTCGTACCGAAGACTCGCGCCGGCTCTGGCGCCGCCGGAAGCGCGGCGGCCCCCGAAACCGCCGCCGAAGATGGTATCAAAAATGCCGCCTAAATCCTCGCCGCCGAATATATCACCAAAGTCATGAAACGCGCTCCAGTTACGGGTTCCGCTGTTCATCCCCTCGATGCCGGCAAACCCGAACTTGTCGTAGGCGGATTTCTTCTGGTCGTCAGAGAGAATCTCGTAGGCTTCGGTGGCCTCCTTAAAGCGATCCTCCGCTTCTTTGTTTCCCGGATTCTTGTCCGGGTGATATTGGATGGCTAGTTTCCGGTATGCTTTCTTTATATCATCTTTGGTTGCGGTTTTGGGAACGCCCAACACGTCGTAATAATCGCGTTTTGCCACAATATCACCCTTTTCTCGTTTTCTCGTTATTTATCGTTGACCACTTCGTAATCAACGTCTTCGGCGGTCCTGGTTCCGCCGCTCTGATCCGCGCCGCCGGACCCGTCAGGACCCTGCTGGGGGGACTGGGTTTGTTTATACACCTCTTCGGCGATCTTATAGGATACCTGTTTCAGGGCTTCGGTTTTCTCTTTAATGGCCTGCGTATCCCCGCTCTCTAAAACCCGCTTGAGATCCGCGATAGCATCCTCTGCCTTCGCCTTATCCCCGTCATTTACCTTGTCCCCCAGATCCCTGATGTTCTTTTCGGTGCTGTAGATCATGGTGTCCGCCTCGTTTCGCGCCTCGGCCTTTTCCCGCTCCCGCTTGTCCTCTTCGGCGTGGACCTCCGCCTCTTTCACCATGCGCTCAATATCCGTGTCGGAAAGGCCGGAGGAACTCTCAATACGGATTTTCTGTTCCTTGCCGGTTCCCAGATCCTTGGCGGAAACATGGACAATGCCGTTGGCGTCAATATCAAAGGTAACCTCAATCTGGGGAACCCCTCTGGGCGCGGGCGGAATGCCCACCAGGTCAAACCGGCCAAGCGGACGGTTCTGGTTCGCCATTTCCCGCTCCCCTTGCAGCACTTGTATGGAAACCGCGGTCTGGCCGTCTGCGGCGGTGGAGAATATCTGGCTTTTTCTCGTGGGAATGGTGGTGTTGCGGGGGATGAGTTTGGTCATAACCTCGCCCAAGGTCTCTATCCCCAAGGACAGGGGGGTTACGTCCAGAAGAAGCACGTCCTTCACGTCCCCCCCGAGAATACCGCCTTGAATGGCCGCGCCGATTGCCACCGCTTCGTCCGGGTTGACCCCCTTGTTCGGCTCTTTCCGAAAGAGGTCCTTCACAATCTGCTGAACCGCGGGAATACGGGTGGAGCCGCCCACCAGAATTACCTCGTCAATCTGTTCCGCAGTGAGGCCCGCGTCGGTGAGGGCTTTCTTGCAGGGCTCTTTGGAGCGCTCAAGAAGATCCGACACCATTTGCTCGAACTTCGAGCGGGTAAGGCTCTTCTGGAGGTGTTTGGGGCCGCTCTGATCCGCGGTGATAAAGGGGAGGTTTATCTCGGTGGTCTGCATGGCGGAAAGCTCGATTTTCGCCTTTTCCGCCGATTCCCGCAGGCGCTGGAGGGCCATCCGGTCCTGCCCCAAATCAATCCCCGAATCTTTTTTGAATTCGGCGATAAGCCACTCCATAATCCGGCGGTCAAAGTCGTCTCCGCCCAAATGGGTGTCCCCGTTGGTTGACTTGACCTCAAAGACCCCTTCCCCAAGCTCCAAAATCGAAATGTCAAAGGTGCCGCCGCCAAGGTCGTAGACCGCGATGGTCTTCTCTTTTTTCTGATCTTTATTGAACCCGAAGGCCAATGACGCGGCGGTAGGCTCGTTAATGATGCGCTTCACGTCAAGGCCGGCGATTTTTCCCGCGTCTTTGGTGGCCTGGCGCTGGGCGTCGTTAAAGTACGCCGGCACCGTAATCACCGCTTCGGTAACGCTCTCGCCCAGATAATCCTCGGCTGTCTTCTTCATCTTTTGCAGCACAAAGGCGGAAATCTCCTGGGGGGAATACTTCTTTCCGTCAATATCCACCCGCACGTCGTCGCCCTGTTCCATCACTTCGTAGGGAACCAGCTTCATTTCGTTGCTCACCTCTGAATACCGGCGCCCCATAAAGCGCTTGATAGAATAAACCGTATTCTCCGGGTTGGTAATCATTTGGTTTTTCGCGGGCTGGCCTATAACCCGCTCTCCTTTGGAGGTAAAACCCACGATAGAAGGGGTGGTCCGTCCGCCCTCCGAGTTCTGGATAACGATAGGCTCGCCGCCTTCAAGCACCGATACGCACGAATTGGTGGTACCCAAGTCAATACCGATTATTTTTCCCATATTCTATAAAACTCCTTGCCAGATGTTCTTTTAATTACAAAAGCCTCATGGCTTTTTTTCCACGTTGACTTATCCGTCGCGGTCAGGCATGAGAACCTTGACTTTGGCGGCCCGTATAACCCGCTCTTTTAAGGTATAGCCTTTGATAAAGTCTTCCTGCACCACCGCTTCGGATACGTCCGGTGATTTTTCCACGCCTATAGCTTCATGGCGGTTCGGGTCAAAAGGCTCGCCTGCGGAATCAAAGCGCTTAAGCCCCCATTTGTTTTCAAGCTGGGAGCTGAGGCGCTTTTCTATCATGGTAATCCCCTCGTAGAGGCTGGAAAAGTCTTTGGAGATTTCGGCGGATTTTATCGCCCGCTCAAAATCGTCTATTATCTGGATAATATCCAGCAGGAGATCCCTGTTGGCGTAATCAATGGCTTCCTGTTTTTCTTTGTTCATGCGCTTGCGGAAATTCTCAAACTCCGCGGCCTTTCTCAGGAAGTTGTCCCGCAGTTCCTCGTTTTCTTTTC
>JAITHR010000099.1 GCA_031279895.1 Spirochaetaceae bacterium | reverse complement strand
GTTTCAGGGCTACCCGCCGGCGTTTGGAGTCTACCCGCCGGCGTTTGAAGTCCAGCCTCCGGCTGTTTCAGCACTGTTGTTTGGTAATGGTGCAACACCGTGTCCGGTTAGCCGGCTTGCACGGACCAGGCGCGGCTACGCCCGCGCAGCCGGTCGCGGTTCGGGAGCCGTGCGTTGTTGCAGCCTCCGGCCCGCCGGCGGCGGAAGCACATAAGCTTCCTGCGGGGCGCCTGTAAGCAGTCTTTGTCCGCTTTGCCGCGGTATCGGGACGCTTATGTGCCTCCGCCGCCGGCGGCTGCGGAAGCCGCTCCGTTTTGGACGGACTTCTCCGCTTTTACCATGGTCGTTTCCAAGTCGGCCACGGTCGTTTCCGCGGTAAAAACATTCGTCCGCGCTTTGGAAACGAACGTTTTTGCACCGGAAACAGACGTGGGCGGGGCGGGAAGCTTAGAGAACAGCCGGAGACTGTTACGCACAACAACGCACTGCTCCCAAACCGCCCGCCGTTGCGCGAAGCGTAGCCGCGCCTACGCAGCAGCCGGTAACGTAACCGGACAAGGTGTTGCACAACTTTGAAGCAACAGGCGGCCATGTTTGAAACCGTCGGAGACGGCGCGAGAGCGTAGCCGCGCCTGGGCTGTGCAAGCCCGCTCACCGGACAAGGTGTTGCACCATTCGGAAGCAACAGGCGGCCATGCTGAAGCCGTCGGAGACGGTTGACCGGGGGAGGTGGGGAGGTACATAATAAGTAAGTAAGAACGTAACAGGTAAAAAGGTAAGAGAGAGAAAAAACGGCGGCAGGAGAGGGATGCAGTGGCTATCGCAGTTATTGATATAGGAATGACCAATAAAAAAGTCGCGGTCTATACGAACGACCTGAAACAAATTGACGCCCGGTATCGGATATTCCCCCCGCAGACGCTTGACGGTATCGAAGCCCACGACCTTGCAGCCATGGAAACGTGGTTCGCCGCGGAATTGGGCGCCTTTGCGCGGGAATACCCTGTGGAGGCCATTGCCGTAACCACCCACGGCGCCACCTTCGTCTGCGTGGGAAAGGACGGCTGCCCGGTCCTGCCCTGCGTGTACTACACCCACGAACCGGGGGACGCTTTCCACGCCGCTTTCTACGAAGAATTCGGCGCGCCGGAAACCTTGCAGGAACAAACCGGCACGCCGGCTTTCAAAGCCCTTATCAACCTGGCAAAAGGCATCCGCTTTGCCCAAATCCGCTACCCGGAGTCCTTCAGCCGCACCGCCCGTATCCTCTGCTATCCCCAGTATTGGGGCTTCCGGTTCACCGGCAACATCGGCGCCGAGGGAACCTATATGGGGTGCCACGGGTACCTCTGGGACCAGCGGGCGCGGCGGCTCTCTTCGGTGGCGCACTCCCTGGGCGTCGCGCCGCTCCTCTCCGCGGGTCTGCGTAATTCATGGGACGCCTTGGGAAGCGTGGCGCCGGAATTTGCCCGCAAAACCGGCCTCTCGCCCAAGACCGTCGTTACTATGGGCATCCACGACTCCAACTCCGCCCTGCTTCCCCACTTCGCGAAAAAAGGAGCGGAGCGCTTCGCGCTTAATTCCACCGGAACATGGTGCGTCTCCATGAACCCGTCGGAACCTTACGGGTTCGCGCCGGAGGAACTGGGGAAAGCGGTGTTTTTTAACCTCTCCGCCTTCCGTACCCCCATAAAAACCGCGAACTTTCTGGGGGGTCACGAGTTTGAGGCATGGTCCCGCATCCTTATGCGTCTCCACGGGCGGGACGACATCCCCCCCTATGACCCCGCGCTCTGCCGCGCCGTCCTGCGGGAGAAAAGCGCCTTTCTCCTGCCGGAGCTTACCGCCGGTTCCGGCCAGTTCCCGGGTTCCCGCCCCCGTATCGTGGAAAACGGTCGGGAGTACCTGTTTGAAACGGTCTCTTCAATCGGACGGCGCGAGGACGCGCCGCCCTGTTTTCAGGATTACGGGAAAGGGTTCGCCCTGCTCTGCCTTTCCCTTGTTATGCAGTCCCTCACCGGTTTCGAGCGCATCGGCCTTGCTGCCGGAACCCAGGTGTTCACCGAAGGCGGGTTTCGGAAGAACCGCGCCTACAACAGCCTCCTTGCCGGCGCCCTGCCGGAGAACCGCGTGTTTCTCACGGACATTGCCGAAGCGAGCGCGTTGGGCGCGGCCATGACCGCTAAGATGGCGCTGACCGGCAAAACCCTTGGGGAGCTTTCCCGCGATTTGGAGGTGGCCTATCGGGAGGTGGAGAAAGACCGGTTCCCGGACCTCCCCGCCTACCGAACCGCCTGGCTTTCCCTTACTTATCCACCCGCCTCCGGCCCGCCTCCGGCGGTTTCATAAACGTCCTGATACCGCGACGAACCACGCCGCGCCGCTTACCGCGCCCGACCCCTTACCGCGCCCAGCCCCTTACCGCGCCCCGCCACGTGCCTTACCACGCCCCGCCGCTCACCGCGCCGCGACCCTTACCACGCCCAGCCGCTTACCGCGCCCCGCCCCTTACCGCGCCCCGCCGCTCACCGCGCCGCGACCCTTACCACGCCACGCCGCTTACCACGCCGCGCCACGCGCCTTACCGCGCCCAGCCGCTTACCACGCCGCGCGCCAAACCGCGCCCCGCGCCGCTTACCACGCCCGCCACGAACCACGCCGCGACCCGCTTACCACGCCCCGCCCCTAAGCGGACGAAGACTGCGGTGAGGCGCTTTGCGGGAAGCTTATGGAACCGCCGGAGGCGGGCCGGAGGCGGGCGGGGTTGCCGAGAGGCGGGCGGGTCTGGTATGCTCTTCGAGAGACGGGCTATGCCTAAGGTTTTTCAAGGGCTTTACGGTGAACCGGATGGGAGTTACTGAGAGAATGGATACACAAAGACAGACGGCCCAGCGCAGAATTGTCATGGCGCGGGATAATCCCTATAGCGCCCATATCGTTCTCAGTTTTTTCAACGGCGATCTGGAAGCCCGTGCGGATTTCATGCCGCCTGTAGGCGCGGGAGAGCCGCTCACCCTGGGCGTGATCCATGACTTCCTTACAAAGACCGGCGTTGTCCACGGCCTCGTGCATGACGACGCGATACAAAAGGCCGCGACTCAAAGCGCGCTGGAAAAACAGACGGTTACTGACGTGCTTATCGCGCAAGGCGACCCGCCGGTGCACGAAGTCCCCCCGTATTTCGAGCTTAACCCCCGCCTGTCAGGAGAGAAAAGAAAGCCGGCGCCGATTACCCGCGGGAACCGCGTGGACCACCGCGCCCATTCGCCCTTTATCATTGTCAAGAAAAACCAGATCCTCGCCCGCCTGCACCCCCGCGTTGCCGGCGGAAACGGTACAACCGTGTGCGGGCAAAGCATCCCCTATAAAACCGTGCCGCAGCCCGGGGTAACCGCCGGCGAGAACACGAAAACCGACGAAAACGCTATTCTGGCGGAGATCAACGGGCAGTTCGTATACGAAAAAGGCGCGGTCCACGTGCGGGAAACGCTCGTCATAAAATCCGGCGTCGGGTACGCCACGGGCAACATCCTGTTTCCGGGAGACGTGGTCATCGAGGGGCCGGTCTCAGACGGGTTTACGATCCACGCCGGCGGCTCCCTGACGGTTAAGCAGTCCCTTGACGCGACGGAGGTGTTTGCCAGAGGTAACCTCAGAGTATCCGGCGGCATCATCGGTAAAAATCAGGCGCTCGTCAAGATACGAGGGGATATTACCGGTAAATTCATTGAGAACTGCCGCGTGGCCTGCCGTAAAACCGTGAGGATAGAGCGGGAAATCATCAATTCAACGGTCTATGCCATGGAATATATTGATTTGGGGGACAAGGGCGCCATTATCAGCGGGGATTTGACCGCGATTAACGGCATACGCGCCGGTAAAATCGGGAAACGCGCCGGAAGGTCCACGAAGTTGCACTGCGGCATTGATTTCACCCTCCAGCAGGAGCAGGAAAAGGCGAATACCCACTTCCAGTTTCTCACCGACAGGCTTGAGAAGATACAGAGTATCATGGCGGCGGCGAAAATCGACCATGAACGGTGGCTCAGGCTGGACGAATTGCGGCGCCGGATAGAAGAGGAGCGGGCGCGGCTGGGGGAGAAACTCTCGGATCTCCTCAACCGCGCCAATGCCAACCAGGACGCTACGGTGGAAGTGCGCGGCGAAATCGCCCCGGGAACCCTTATTGAAATCTGTCATAAAGCCCTCTTCGTGGCCGAACCGCTCCGAAACACCCGCATCAGACTGGACCCGTTTTACGGAAAACTTATAACCGAACCACTCAAATA
>JAITHR010000095.1 GCA_031279895.1 Spirochaetaceae bacterium | reverse complement strand
CCGCAAGTAACGGCGCAAGAAAATACTTTTGATAGTGCGCGGGAACAGCGTCAATAAGATTCCGCATCGTATCAATGTACAGCGCGTTCCTGCGGGTATAAAAAACGCGCTCGCCTTTTCGTATCGTATCATCGTCTTTGGGGGAATACTGTTTTGCGACAATCCCTTCTTTCAGAGGCTTGTTTGCGGTCTCGTCGAGGAGCCCGCGGTATATATCTTTTAAGAGCGGCATAGGTAATTCGTCTTTATTCGACAAATAACATTCACCAATAAGCGAAGCGTATTTTTCCAAGTCGTTAGCTATAAGCAGGCTTGAAAATTGTTTGCAATGCCGCGCCACAATACCCGAACCGGTAAAAACATCGAAAATAGCCAGTTTGTCCTTTTGAAGGCGTTTTTGAACCATTTGAATTCCCTTGGTGATAAAGTTCAAAAGAGAACGCTTGTTTCCGATATAGGTGATAATTTGCCTGGTCAAATAGTCCGCGTTTTCATACACATCATCAAAAGCCGCCGGAACCACGGATGATCCTTTGGGGCTGACCGGAACAGGGGGTTTTGGGGTAAGGAGCGGTGTTGGAGGTACGACCATATCGTATACTATGGGATTTGCCGGTCTTTGAAAAGGCTGCCGCCGCCGGCTGCGACGGTTCCATAAGCGTCTTGTGCAGTACGGCAAAGCGGGCAAAGACTGCTTACAGCCGCTTCGCAGGACGCTTATGAAACAGCCGCCGCCGGCGGCGGAGGCACATAAGCGTCTTGTGCAGTGCAAGCCCCCTAACTGGACAGGGTGTTGCACTACTTTGAAACAACAGGCGGCCATGCTGTGCCACCCGCCGCCGCCGGCGGGTTATAGACAACTCAGGGCCGGATGTCGTACACTTGCGGCGGGCGGGAAGCTTATGAAGCCGTCGGAGACGGCGACGCTTCCATAAGCGTCCTGTATAGTGCGGCAAAGCTGACAAAGACTGCTGAGAGGCGCGGCGCGTGCCGTCTCCGACGGTTTCATAAGCGTCTTGCGGAGTGCGGCAAAGCGGGCGGAGACTGCCGCGCAAAACAACGCACAAACTGCCCGCCGTTGCGCGAAGCGTAGCCGCGCCTAAACAGCAGCAGGTAACGTAACCGGACACGGTGTTGCACCGTTAAGAAACAACAGTGCTGAAACCGTCGGAGACGGCGGACAGGGTGTTGCACCATTAAGAAACAACAGGCGGCCATACTGAAACCGTCGGAGACGGGCCGGAGGCTGCGTCGGAGACGGGCTGGGGGTTTTTGATGAATACTTACGGAGAACGGCGGGGTGCGCTGTATGATTGGATGGTGCGGGAGAACAGTGCGCTGGCGCTGTTTGAGGACGCTGAGGGCCGGCGGGATCCCGCGGTTTCCTGGCTTTCGGGCCAGCCCGGGGACGCGGTGCTGTTCCTGTACGCAGGGAAAAAGGCGCTGCTTATGCCGTGGGACATACATATCTGCGAGTTATACGGGGAGAGCGACCTGGTTATCCCGTACACCGAATTCGAGCGCAGTCCGTTTAAGGCGCTGCGGGCCGCGCTGGAGGCGTTCAAGATTCCGCCCGGGTCGCGGGTGGAGATTCCGCCGACCACCGCGTACCCGCGTTTTCTCCGGTATGTGGAGGATTTCAGCGATTTTGATATTGTGTGCCGGAGTTTCGGGGTACACCACGAGGCGGCTGCGGCGCGGGCCGTGAAAGACCCGATGGAAATCGGCATTTACCGGACTGTTTCGGCGATTACCAACGACATTATCGAGCAGGTGGAGGAGCGGGTTCGGGCGGGGAGCATTGCCACCGAACAGGACGCGGCGCTTTTTATTGAGGCTGCGTGCCGCGATCGGGACTGCGAAGGCACGGGGTTCGAGACCATCGCCGCCGGGCCCCGGCGTTCTTTCGCCATCCACGCGGTTCCGGCTTACACGAAGGGGGCCTTCGGCACCGCGGGGCTTTCTATTCTTGATTTCGGGCTTAAGTATCGGGGCTACACGAGCGACGTTACCCTCACCTTTGCCCGCGCCCCCCTTTCAAGGACGCAGGAGCGGATGATTACCCTTACGGAAAAGGCGTACCGCCTCGCGCTTAGCCTTATACGGGACGGCGCCGCTGCGCGGGACATAGGCGCGGCGGTTGACAGGTTTCTGTGCGGCGCGAAAAAGCGGCTGGTTCACGGCTTGGGACACGGCATCGGGCTTGAAGCCCATGAGTTTCCCCTGTTCTCGACAGGCGCCGACAATGAGTGGACCCTGCGCGCCGGCATGGTTTTTGCCGTTGAGCCCGGAGTCTATGACTCGGTACAGGGAGGGTGCCGGCTTGAAAACGACATTCTCCTTACCGAGAGCGGCCCTGAGGTATTAACCTACGGGCGGATAATCCGGCTGCCCGCCCAGCAGCCTCCGGCTGTTCCATAAGCCCGCCGGCGGCGGAGGCACAAAAGCTTCATGTGTAGTGCGACAAAGCGGGCGCAGTCTGCTTAGAGGCGCGGCATCGGGAAGCCGTTTAAAACAGCCGGAGGCTGCGGAGGCTGCGGCTGGCCTGTTTCAACGAGGAATACATACTCGTTATGCGCTTCTTCACCTTCTTTCACCCAATCGTCCGTCCATTTCATTATTGCCATGACATTCTTTTTGTAAGGTATCTTTTCTGTTTCAATAATGTTCCCGTGCCGCTGAAGCGCGTTCCGTAATTCACGCGCCGCTACCCTGCCGCCCGAACTGTATGAGAGAATAATATAACGCGCCGGCGTTTCTTTCATAAGCCTTTCCAGCGCTTCGGTAACGATATAGTTCCCGGACCGTCCCCGTCTGAATTCTTCAAAAACGGATCCGGCAAGCGGATCGGCACTGTCCGCCCGGCGCTTCGCCTTCCCGAAAACCGCCGGTTTGTCGTTGAGGCATATTGTCGTCCAAATATGGTAATACGAGGCGTAGCGCACTCGCGAGGCCGGCATTTTCTCATTGTTCGACCCGTAAGGCGGGTCGAAATACGCGACGATACGCTCGTTAGGGAGGTGTTTTACCGCGTCAAATATATCGCGGTTCATAACCACGTTCTTTTTGCGGTTTATCCATAAAGCGGGAACTTCCAGTTTCATATCGTTGTACGAGCGCGGGGACCACTCCTTGAGATACGAGGCGTAATGCCCGACGGCGCTGTCAACGCGGTCCAACGCGAGTATAAGGCTGGTAATCGCAACCGCACGGGTAACTGCGTCAAGATTCAGGCGGTCTATTTCCGTGCGGACCGCGTCCAGCCTGCGGGTATTCTTTTTTTGCCAGGGCTTTTTAAGCCCGTCCCCGGCGGCGGAGTCCTTGTATGCGCCGTCCCCGCCGTACTGTTCGGTAAACCAGCCGTCAAGGGGTTTGAGCGCGTTAAGGTGGTCGATCAGCGGCTGGTACTTTTTCGGCTCTTCGGTGTTCAGTAAAAAAGCGGTATTAAAGATTTCGGTATACGGAGCCGTGTCGTTCGCGTACACCGTATACCCCGCTTTCGCAAACGCCTGGCTTACCCGTGTCGAACCTGAAAAACCGTCAAACACCGCGGCGTCCGAATCCCCTGCGGCTTTTTTTGAGAGCCGCAGAATAGACGGCAGCAGTTTTAATTTGGATCCCAGGTACTTTATGGCCTGCGTTTCCGGCGCGGCGCTAACGGGATAACCGGAAGCTTCCTGTTTGTTCATTCGTCCCTCAAAATTTCCGGCGGTTTGATTTTTTCCCCGGTTCCCTATAGTATAGCATTATGCTAAACGGGAGTAGCTTATGACAAGACTATCTATACTGTCGGCAGGGGCCGTTCTGCTCTCTGCCTGTCATCTTTATGTGGGCGACGCGCAGACGGTCACCCTGCTCAACCTGACCGGCGCGGTTGGCTGGCCCGCGCCCGGGTCCGAGGCCCCAAGCGCGGTCGATACGGTTCAGTACGAAGGCGCGCTCTCGTGGCGCGTCATAGACGGCGCTCCCCACGCTGGCGCGTTCGCGCCGGACACCGCGTATCAAGCGGACATTGACCTTACCGCGAAGAGCGGCTTTGTCTTTGCCGGCATCCCCAGGGATGTTTTTTATTACACCGGCGCCGGGGTCCGACATCGGGAACGGCGCGGCTCCTCCATGAGTATCACCATCACGTTCCCGCCTTCCGCAACCGCCGCCGCCGCCGCCGTTGACCACGAGGACTTCGGCACCGGTGTCGGCGCGTGCGAGACGAGCCGGATAAACGTGCCTGAAGACATGGATTGGGACCGCGCTCTTTCGCGGATTGCCGAGGGACCGGACTGGCGGTACTGGGTGGTAACGGTGAACGCGCCTGCTGAAGGGGCGGCGCACCGCGGGTTCGGCGCCAAGAACGTCAAAGTCTCCCTCCGCGGCGCGTCTGTCGTTACGCTTCAAAGCGGCGCCGCCGGATCCCTCCTTGTCATAGGGCAGTCCGGCTGCGAGCAGCACGTCATCCTGCGCGGCCCGACCCTTAGAAGCGCCGGCTCCAACACCGCCCCGCTTGTGGCAGTTACCAATACCGGTACGCTGACAATACGCAGCGGCAGCATAGAGGACAACACCACAGGCCAACCGCCGGCGGTTCCATAAACCCGCCGGCGGCGGAGGCACCGAAGCGTCCCGCGCCGCCTCCGGCGGTTTCAAAAGCGTCCTGTGCAGTGCGGCAAAGGGGACGTTGACTGCTGAGGGTCGGCGCGGGGCGGGAGGCTGTTTAAAACAGCCGGAGGCTGGGCGGCGGGCTACCAGATTTTCGGGGCGAAGCCTTCCGGCGGAGTTACCAGCCCCACGGCCTCGCCCCTGAGTTCCAGCACGAAAAAGCCGGTTTCGTGCGCGTAGTCCCTCGCGTCGGGAGG
>JAITHR010000273.1 GCA_031279895.1 Spirochaetaceae bacterium | reverse complement strand
ACGGCAAAACATTGATGTTTCAAGACAAAACATTGATGTTTTACGGCAAAACATTGATGTTTTGAGATAAAACATTGATGTTTCAAGACAAAACATTGATGTTTTACGGCAAAACATTGATGTTTCAAGACAAAACATTGATGTTTTACGGCAAAACATTGATGTTTTGAGATAAAACATTGATGTTTCAAGACAAAACATTGATGTTTTACGGCAAAACATTAATATTTCAGAGTAAAACAATAATGTTTAGAGCCGGTCCTGCGAGGGGTAGAACCGCCCTTCCCTACTGATAAATCGTTTATTTGTAATGACTTGCCCGCCGCCGTCTCCGACGGTTCCAACAGCGTCTTGCGGTGCGGCTCACAGCAGTCGTTGACTGGTTACAGGCGCTCCGCAGGAAGCTTAGGTGCCTCCGCCGCCGGCGGGCTTAGGGAACCGTCGGAGACGGCGGAGACGGAGTGTTTCCCGCGTTGCCACGATCTTGTCCGCAAGGGAAACGAGCCAGCCCTCTTTATATCGGGGCGGGTGAAAAAGAGTCCAGGGCCACATGTGGGTCAGTATGCAGGAACACTCCTTGTCGCTTAGGCCGAACACGGCCCTGGCGTTCTCCGCCGCTTTCACGGGATGGCGCCAGCCGTGCAGGAGGTAGCGCATACCGGGTACGTGCCACTCATAGAGGAAAAAATCGTGCAGGAGCCCCGCACGTACCACGCACCGCCGGTCAAGGCCGCGGTACTTCGCGCTCAGGGAAAAAGCCGTCTTCGCCACGTTGATACTGTGGGTATAGATACTCACTGACCCGTGGGAAACCGTGTGCCTGCCCTGTAGGAAAAGCGGGTGGTCCGGTATGGCGCCGGCATATTCGTTAAAAAGATTCGTCTCACCCTCATCCGTCTCTCTCATTTCTCTCATTTCTCTTATCCCTCTCATCTTTTCCCCGTCCTCCTGTCAGTCCAGTCCGACGGTCTTGTTTGGTATGCCGGCGCGTCTGTTTCTGATACAGCGCGCGCCGGTCATGGCCGCGTCAATGACAAACGCCGCCACGAGCAGGGCGTCGAATACGAACAGCGTCTCCGGCGCGATACGCGAAGAGAGCGTTATCCCCACGTCCCAATAGAAATAGACCACCGCGAAGGCCACGGCCCCGAAAAACAGGGAGGTTGTCAGGGCAACCCGCCTTTTGTAGTGGCACCAGCGGGTAAACGGGTAGGTGTCGTAATCCCAGCCCCGCGAGTGGAACAGTTTTTCCAAGAAGAGCGCGGCGCCGTATTCTATAAAGGTGCAAAGGAGCGTGCCGGCGAGAAACACGAGAAGCGGATAGGGCTTTAAGGGCGCGCACACCGGATAGACCGCAAACGCGCCGACCCCGTGAACCGGAACATAGGGACCTTTGAAAAAGCCCTTGTTCACAAAACGCCGGCGCACGCCCGATTCCATGAGGGTTTCCCCTATCCAGCCGGAGAAAGAGAAAAAGAAAAAGAGAAAGACGATCCGTTCGGGGCTTAGGGAGAGGGGCATGACGCTAGGGGTCTTTTTTCCTAAGCGTGCGGGCGTTCATAATAAGCATCTGCAAGCGGTTCTCGATGTTGGCGAAACTCACGTCAGGATCGTAATCAAGCGGGAGTACCTGTATGTCCGGGTAGCGTTCCTTTATCTTTTTTATCACCCCGCGCCCGCAGAAGTGGTTGGGCAGGCACCCGAAGGGCTGGAGGATAATAAACGAGCGCACCCCTTTCTCGGCGTAATGGAGCATATCGGCGGTGATTAAAAACGATTCGCCGGAGGCTATCGAGTGGTGGATAATCGGGTCGCTCCGTTTCGACGCCTCTTCAAGATGCACCGCAGGTTCATAGAGCGGATGGGTTCGGGCTATCCTGTCCAGTATGTCTATGGCCGTGTCGGTAAAGGCGCTGCCGATACGGGCGTACAGGTTCTCAAACAAGGGATGGCGCACTTTAAACTCGTTCATCTCGGAGACCGTGTGCCGGATAAAGAGGTGGTGGAAAATGTCGTGCATACGGGGGAGGGCTACCTCAAGGCCGTTCTTTTCGAGATACCGCTCTATTTCCAGATTGGATCCGGGGTGGAAGGTGAGGAGATACTCGCCCTGGACAAACACCCTTTCCCGCAGGTTCGACCGGTCATAGGGGATTTTGGCCATCCGCGCCACCGCGTTCCTGTAGGGTGTAAGGGAGCCGGGGATGCCTCCGGCGGCAAAGCCCGCGGCAATCTCGGAGAGGGCGAAGTCAAAGACCCGGTCAGTCTCGCCTTTCTCAATCTCGTAGGGCCGGATCTTCCGGCGCAGGAACTCAAGCGCGTCGGTCTCGATAAAGCCCCACATAAGGTTCGCGTAGGTAAGCGGGGTAAAGCGCAGGCCAGGGTAGACGTTTTTGAGGTCGTAGAGGTCCGTGGCCACCAGGGGAACCTGCGGAAAGCCGGCCTCGTCGAGCGCCTTTCTCGCCAGCACGAGGTAATTGGTAAGGCGGCAGTCGCACATCATCTTTCCGGTGCCGACCGCGACGCCGGAGGGGTCGTAGCGTCCGCTCTTAAGCGCGGCTATGGCCTCGCCTATCACGATTTGCGCCGGAAAACAGATGTCGTTATGCACGTATTTTTTCCCCAGGGCGATAGCCTCGGCGCCGCCCATGGGAAGCGGCTCCGCCCGATACCCCTCGTTCACGAGGCAGGCGCTCATAATAAGGCAGAAAGCCCGGCTCACGTTGGGGATAAGCACGATTTTATCCCGATCCGCACGGGTAAATTTCACCGGATAGGGGTCCCCCAGGGGCTTCGGCTTGTTTGTCTTGAGGGCCTCGGCCTTCCGCCGTATGGTCACGGTTTCGATAAAAGAGCGGACCCTTATGCGCAGGGGTCCCGCAATATCGCTTTCGTCCATCTTTAAGACCAGGGGCGATTTGCCGGAGATTTCGCGCATAAGGCGGGCTATCTCGTCGGTATAGAGCGCGTCATGGCCGCACCCGAAGCTGTAGAGGTTCACGTACTCAAGGTGTTTGTGTTCCGCCGCGATAATGGCGCCCGCAAGAAGCTGGGCGTGGTTGTTGTTGGTGATGTCGACCCGCGTCTTGTCGAGCGGCACGCGGTCCAGATTCGGGAGCGAGTCCAGCGTCAGAACCGGAATCCCGATGCCCGTGAAGGCGCGGGAAATGTTGTGGCAGACAAGGCTGTCGTACTGGTAGTGCCGGCCCGCGATAACCACCGCGAAGCCCCCGGCCCTTTCCGTTTCTTTGAGGATACGGGCGCTTTCCGCAGTGAGCGCCGCGTGGAAAGAGGAGAGCGCCCTGTCCCCCTGCGCGATGGCGGCCATGCAGAGGGAACGGGGAACGTTGAAAGCGTCCTGCATATACCGGCAGAGCTGGACGTCCCGATCCCGATTGGAGAACCAGTGGAACACAGGCGAATCAAAGGGGATACGCGCCGCGCCTTTCGTGTCGTCCGGGTCTTCCAGGGAGTATTTGACCACCAGCGGGTAGCCTTTCAGAACCGGACAGGTGAAGGTGCTGAACTTTTCGCTGTTTGTGGACGGGAGGCGGTTTAACTGGGGCATGAAGATCCTGTCCACTTTCAGCTCGATTAAATCGAGTATGTGGCCGTGCGCCAGTTTCGCGGGAAAACAAACCGTGTCGGACGTTACGAACCGGAGCCCCCGCTCGTAGAGCTTCCTGGAGCTCTTGCGGGAAACGACAACCTCGAACCCCAGGGCCTTCCAGAAGGTTTTCCAAAAGGGCATGGAGCGCCAGAAGTCCAGCACCCGCGGGATGCCGACGGTACCTTTCTTTTCCGAAACCAGGGGCGTAACCGGATACTCCGTAAAGAGCAGCTCCTCCCTGACCCGAAACATATCCGGCACCGCGTTCATAAGGCCGGTTATCTTCAGCGCCTCGCTTTGTACCGCCGGGTCCCGCGGGTCCCCCACCAGCTCCCCCCGCTCGCACCGGTTGCCCGTAACCCACGTGAGGCCGCTTGAAAAGCGCACCAGAGTCCGGCTACAGGAGTTGCCGCAAAAGGGGCAGAGGAGGTTCGCCTCCCGCGTATAGGAGAAACGCTCCAGCGCCTCAAGGCCGATAAAACGGGACCCGCCGCCGGAACCCCTGTAGCCCCCGGCGCATATCTCCCGCTTGGTGAGAAGGGCGATGCCGATGGCGCCCATCTCCCCGGGAAAGGGCGCCCGCACCACCTGGCGGCCCAGATACTGCTCCAGCGCCCGCAGCACCGCGTCGTTTTTGAAGGTGCCGCCCTGGACCACGATTTTGTCCCCCAGCCGCGCCGGATTGGAGACGCGCACCACTTTGGTAAACACGTTTTCAATGATGGACCGGCAGAGCCCGGCCATAAGGTCTTCCGCCTGCTTCCCGTTTTTCTGCTCGGTAATAATCGTGCTGTTCATAAACACGGTGCAGCGGCTCCCCAGGCGCGCCGGATTCTTCGCGCCGAAAGCCGCTTCCGCGATGCGCTCCACCGGTATCCCCAGCGCGGCGGCGAAGTTCTCCAGAAAAGAGCCGCAGCCCGAGGAGCAGGCTTCGTTAATCGTTATGTTCGTAACCACGCCGTTCGCGATCTCTATGGCTTTCATGTCCTGGCCCCCTATATCAAGGATAAAGGAAACCCCGGGCACGTACTTCTGCGCCGCCGCGACGTGGGCCACGGTCTCGACCGTATGGTAGTCCGCGCCGAAAGCCTTGTCAAAGAGAAGCTCCCCGTAGCCGGTGGTTCCCGCCGCGAGAATCGCAAGGTTCACCCCGGCGTCGCGGTATTTTTTCCCCAGGGCGCACAGGGCGTTTTTCACCACCTCAAGCGGTTCCCCGCGGTTGGAGCCGTAAAATCCGTCCACCACGTTTTCGTTTTCGTCGATTAGCACGATCTTACTCGTGGTGGACCCCGCGTCTATTCCCAGATACACGGGCAGCGTCTCGCCGGACTTCACCGGCAGCACCGCGATGTCCCGATGGATAGTCCGGGGCGTATGCCGCGCTTCGAAAGCGTCCCGCTCCTGCCTCGTGGCAAAGAACAGCGTATCCGCTCTCTCCGCGCCGCCTGCGGCGATCTCCCGAAACATGGAAAGGGAGGTAAGCGCCGCCTCCGGGCTGAAGCGCGTGTCGAAATCCCGAAACATCTCGTCAATCGAGAGCGCCGCGCCGTAGGCGATGAGGGTCTCCGGTCTTTCCGGCCTGATAACGGCGGAGTCCGCGAGGTTGAGCCACTGCGCGAAGACGCGGATAAGGGTGGGGTTAAACGTGAGGGGTCCGCCTTCGAAGATTACCGGCGGCTTTATTTCAAGTCCCTGCGCCAGGCCCCCGATGGTTTGTTTGGCAATGGCGTGGAAAGCGGAGAGGGCGATGTCCTCCCGCAGGCCCCCCTGGTTGAGGAGGGGCTGAATATCGGTCTTGGCAAACACGCCGCACCGACCGGAGATGTCGTAAACCTGCGTGCCTTTGGCCGCCATGCCCTCGAAATCTTCCACCGGAACACGGAGGAGGGACGCCACCTCGTCAATAAAAGCGCCGGTGCCGCCCGCGCAGCTTCCGTTCATCCGCATATCCCCGGCGGCAAGCCGGCCCGTAGCGGCGTCATGGTAGAAAAACGTGATTTTCGCGTCCTGTCCCCCCAGTTCTATGGCCGCCCGCGCCTGGGGATAAAACGTCCGTACCGCGATGGAATTGGCCACCACTTCCTGAATATACGGGGCGTGAACAGTTTCCGCGATGGTTCTGCCGCCGGACCCGCAGACCGCGATGCGGAAAGTCTCTCTGGAAAAGCGCAGGAAAATCTCTTGGAGAAACCCGTGTACCGTCTCGCTTTGCGCCGCGTTATGCCGTTCGTATCTGGAAAAGACCGCCTTTTTCGTATCCGGCCTCAGTACCACCGCTTTCACGGTTGTCGAGCCGACATCAATACCAATGTGTAACAACTATATCTCTCAAATGCCTGTAGATGTACCGCCTACTTTACACACTTTCCCCCTCTTACACAACCGTCTCCGACGCAGCCTCCGGCTGTTTCAAACAGGGCCGCCCGCCGGCGGCGCCGGAGGCACAGCACAGCCTCCGGCTGTTTCAGCATGGCCGCCTGTTGTTTCTTAATGGTGCAACACCTTGTCCGGTTACTTCACTGTTTCCTGTTTAGGCGCGGCTACGCTCTCGCGCAGCCTCCGGCTGTTTCAAGCATGGCCGCCTGTTGTTTGAGAGAGGTGCAACACCTTGTCCGGTAAGCGGGCTTTCTGCTACTCAGGCGCGGCTACGCTTCGCGCCAGCCTCCGGCTGTTTCAAACAGGGCCGCGTGTTATTTCCGAATAGTGCAACACCTTGTCCAGTTACATTACTGGCTGCTGTTAAGGCGCGGCTACGCTTCGCGCAACGGCGGGCAGTTTGTGCGTTGTTGTGCGTAGTAAGGGGCTAGTCGTTGTTTGAGGCGCGGCGCAGGAAGCCGCGGTGGGGGGTTTGGGGGGTCCGTGACCCCCCCAGCCGCCGGAGGTAGCTTGTCTGTCCCCGCCCGCTTAGGGGCGCGGCGCGGTTCGAAGGCTGCGGTAAGTCTTTTATTCATAGAGAGTTAGAGACGTGTCTCCCCGTCCTGGAAACATTCATTTTCAACTTAAAAAGATTCATTTTCAACTTGAAAAGATTCATTTTCAGAGCGCAGACGAATCATTTCAACGCGGCCATGACTATTTCCAACCAATTCTTGACCAGGAATGACTCATTCTTGACCAGGAACAAATCGTCCCCGTGTAAGGATAGGGCGGTTTTGCGCACGTTTACGACGGACTTGCGCACGTTTACTCTGGATGGGCTCCCATTTACGACGAACTTGCGCACGTTTACTCTGGCCGGACGTCCGAATACTTCATTCGGGCTCCCGCAGCCTCCGGCTGTTTCATAACGCACCTCGGATGGCCTTCCGCAACCTTCAGGCGGCTCTCCGGCTACTTCGGACGGGCTCCCGAATACTTCATTCGGGCTCCCGTTTACTCTGGACGGACTTCCCGCCGAAGCGGAGAGAAACCCGCCCGAAACAGGAGGTTTTCCGTTTGTCGCGGCCACGTCTGTTTCCGGGGCAAATCTGAATCATATCAAGGTAAATCTGAATCATTCCAAGAGCGCTTCGGGGCGTATTGCGGGACGCTTTTTTCTATACGGCTTCCTGCTAAGCGGCTCAAAGCCGGACTGTCAGCTGACAGTCGTTGTTCGGACGCGGCGCGGGCCGTCTCCGACGGTTTCAAAAGCGTCTTGGCCGCGCCCCGAACAACGACAAGCCCCTTACTACGCACAACAACGCACGGCTCCCAAGCCGCGACCCGCCGGCGCGAAGCGTAGCCGCGCC
>JAITHR010000270.1 GCA_031279895.1 Spirochaetaceae bacterium | reverse complement strand
CTTGCGCTCCTTACCGGATCCAGGGCGGAGATGGAAAACAGTCCCTCCGGCGCGTTGGTTGAAGCGCGGTTTCTGTTTCACCGGTCCCGGGACCCCAAAACCGGCGCGGTTCTGGCGCGTTCATCCCGCCCGCCGTCTCCGACGGTTTCAAAAGCGTCATGCAGAGCGCCCCTAAGCGGGCAGTGTCAGCTGTGAGCCGCGTACCATGTAGCTTATGAAACAGCCGGAGGCTGCCGGATGTCGTAAAAGGTATACCTTTTGTCATAAAAGGTATACCTTTTAAGCCGGCCCGAGCGGGGCATAACCGCCCCTCCCTACTGATAAGTCGTTTATTTGTAATGACTTGCCCGCCGCCGCGCCTCAAAGTGGACAAAGACTGGTTACAGGCGCTCCGCAGGAAGCTTATGAAACAGCCGGAGGCTGGGGCGCATAACAACGCACGGCTCCCGAACCGCCCGCCGTTGCGCGAAGCGTAGCCGCGCCTCAACAGCAACCAGCGAAGTAAACGGACACGGTGTTGCACCATTCGGAAACAACAGGCGGCCATGCTGAAACAGCCGGAGGCTGGGCGGAGGCTGTACATAGGACGGCGCTTTGGTTCATACTCTTTCCATGCGGCTTATGATTCTAGGTTCCGGGACTTCCTACGGGGTTCCGGTGATTGGGTGTTCGTGCGCGGTCTGCCGCTCTGCTGACACGCGGGACCGAAGGACGCGCTCGTCGCTCTATATCGAAGGCGGCGCCGGGGAGCGGGTCGTGATTGACACGGGCCCGGAGTTCCGGCTTCAGGCGCTCGGCGCGGGGATAACCGGTCTTGACTGCGTATTACTCACCCACGCCCACGCGGACCACCTGCACGGCCTTGACGACGTGCGGCCCCTCTGCCGCGAGCGCCCCCTTGCGGTGTACGGGAACCGGCAGACCCTTGACGAAGTGCGGGAGCGTTTTTCCTATGCGTTTCGGGAAACCCAGAAAGGCGGGGGCAAGCCCCGCATTGTCCCGTGCGAGGCGCGGGAGCCGGTCCGCATCGGCGCACTTCTTTTTACCCCCGTACCGGTCAGGCACGGGGATCTTGAGATTCTGGGATGGAAGGTTCGGGAGGAGGGGGGCGCGGCGCGGGAGGCGGTGTACCTTACCGACACGAGCCTGATACCGGAGCCGTCGTTCCGTCTTATCGGCCAGCCGGATGTGGCCGTTATCGGGGGGCTGCGGGCTTTGGCGCACGAGACGCATTTCTCTTTCGAGGAGGCGCTTCAGACCGGCGTGCGGATTGGTGCGCGGGAGATATACCTTACCCATATCTGCCACGACCACTCCCACGAAGAGATAACCGCGCTCTGCCGGCGCTTCCGCGCCCGAACAGCCTGTCCCGCCGAGCGCGTGGAACCGGTTTACGACGGCTGCGTTATCCGGTAGCCCGCGGCGCGGCGGCGCGGGGTCAGTTGCCGGTGCGGATCGCGTTAAACCACACGTCCTGATAGAGGCTCACGTCTTCCCCCACATCGCTTTTTAATTCGGTATTGAACAGATCTTCCGTCTTATAGTGGGGCGTAACCTTTTGAAGCCCCCGTGCCGGCACGTTCACGGTCGCGGGAAACCGGAAGGTATCCGCGAACTCGGCGTAGATTTCGGGCCGGTGGATAAAATCAATGAACTTGTAGGCAAGGTCCGTATTCTTCGCGCCTTTGAGGATACACATACTATCGATATACGCCGGCCCGCCTTCGGTCGGAATAAAGAAGACCGTGTCCGCTTTGAGCTGGGCGTTGTCCGCGATTTCGGCGAACACGCCCTCCACGTACCCCTGCACCACCCAGAAATCCCCGTTGGCGTAGCCTTTGCCAAAGGCTTCGGCGTCGAACTTCACGAGGTTCGGCTTCCATTGGGTCGTAATGAGGTCCCGCGCCGCGGCGATTTCCGCCGGATTGGTGGAGTTTACCGAATACCCCAGGCTGACAAGGGCGTCGCCGATGACTTCCCGCATATCGTCGAGCATGGTCATCTTGCCTTTCAGGTCCGTGCGGCTGAAGATGGACCATTTCCGCTCGAAATAGGGGACTTTGGCGGTATTGACCGTTACGCCGGCTGCGCCCCAGTAGTACGGCACCGCGTATTCCATCGTAGGATCGTAGGTCGCCCTTTGCAGCACCATGGGATCGATGTGCTTGAGGTTGGAGAGCCGCGTCTTGTCAATGCGCTCCAGCATCCCCTGGCCCGCCATAATCGAAACGTAGTCCCCGGAGGGGAACACGATGTCGTAGCCCGTGCCGCCGGCCTTGATTTTGGCGTACATATCCTCGTTTGAGGGGAACTCGTCGTAGGTTACGGTAACGTGGTATTCCTTTTCAAACTTTTCTATCACCGACTTGGGGGTATAGTACGTCCAGTTATAGATGAAAAGTTTGTTTGAGGACTTCGGCGCGGCGTTCTGACTGTTTTCCTTGCCTCCTATGGCATACAGGGACGCGCCCGCGCCGGCCAGAAGAAACAGCGCGAGGAGCGCCCGCGCCGCGTTCGGAAAAGGGGATCTCCCTGGGGAAACGCCCTTAAAAGCAAGAGAAACCGGCAGTTCCGCGTGTGTTTGTGTGGCCGGAACCGCCGCCGCGACAGGTATTTTATACATCTTTTCCTCCTTGGGCTTTTGAGGCCGCTCTTTCGTATAGAAAGTATAAAAGTATAGAAAATTTCCCGACAGAGTGTTTCTCTTGTTCGGGACGGTTCGCTCGCAAGCGAAGTTGTATTACCATACCACACAGCCTCCGGCTGTTTCAACATGGCCGCCTGTTGCCTCCAAGTGGTACAACACCCCGCCGGCGGCGGGTGGCACAGCATGGCCGCCTGTTGCCTCCAAGCGGTGCAACACCCTGTCCGTTGGGCGAATCAGTGCTGCCCAGGCGCGGCTACGCTCTCGCGCAACGGCGGGCGGTTTGCAAGCGGTGCGTTGTTGTGCGTTGTTCAGGGCGGGTTGTTGTTCGGAGCGCTTCGCAGGACGCTTATGAAACCGCCGGAGGCGGTTCGGGGCGCGTGGCATGACGCTTATGAAACAGCCGGAGGCGGCGGGGCAAGGGTTTTGATAATGGATTGTGCGGTGAATTCCTTTATTTCATCGTGGCGGGGAACGGTAGTTTCTCTATTAGTTGTCGGCTGGCGATAAACATCATGCTTTTTCCCGTGCCGCACAAATACCGCCCCCGCATCATCCGGCAGTTGGAGCAGTTTTAGCCGTTTCATGCAAGCGCCGGCTTGCGTTTATGGTATTT
>JAITHR010000253.1 GCA_031279895.1 Spirochaetaceae bacterium | reverse complement strand
CGCGGAGCATATATGCAAAAGAAAAAGAAAATTATTCTCGCCTATTCGGGCGGATTGGATACGACGGTGATTATCCCGTGGCTTAAGGAAAACTATGACTGCGAGATTATTGCGGTCTGCGTGGATGTGGGCCAGGAGGCGGACTGGGAGGCCATTAAGAAGCGGGCGCTTGATACCGGCGCGGCGGCGTGCCGCGTGGCGGACGTCAAAAAAGAATACGTGGAGGACTTTGTCTGGCCGAGCCTCAAGGCCCACGCGCTTTATGAGAACAAATACCTGCTGGGAACCGCCACGGCGCGTCCCCTTATTGCCAAGACCCTCGCGGTATACGCCCGCGAAGAGGGCGCTTCGGCGATCGCCCACGGCGCCACGGGCAAGGGAAACGACCAGGTGCGCTTTGACGTGGGGGTGATGGCGCTCGCGCCGGACGTGGAGATTATCGCGCCCTGGCGGGTCTGGGACTTAAAGAGCCGCGAGGAGGAGATAGAATACCTTGAGAAGCGGGGTATTCCGGTTCCCATGAAGAAAAGCGATTCGTACAGTCGGGACGACAACCTGTGGCATATTTCCCATGAGGGCCTTGAGCTTGAAGACCTGTCCCGCGAACCGAACCTTGCGGAGATGCTTAAGATAACCACGCCGCCGGAAAAGGCGCCGGACGCGCCTGAGTACGTGGAGATTTCCTTTGAGCAGGGCGTACCTGTCGCGGTAAACAGGGAGCGGCTTGACGGCGTGGCGCTTATCAAAGCCCTGAACAGGATAGGCGGCGCCCACGGCGTCGGGCTTGCGGACCTGGTGGAAAACCGCGTGGTGGGCATGAAAAGTCGGGGCGTGTACGAGACCCCCGGCGGGAGCATCCTCTATTACGCCCACGGCGAGCTGGAACATATCTGCCTTGACCGCGAGACCTACGCCTTCAAACAACAGGTCGGCGCCAAAATGGGGGAGGTCATCTACGGGGGGCTGTGGTTCACCCCCCTGCGGGAGAGCCTCTGCGCGTTTGTGGAGGCCACCCAGAAAACCGTTACCGGCACGGCGCGGGTCAAACTCTACAAGGGCTCCATTCAATCCGCCGGCGTTTCGTCCCCCTATTCCCTGTATAACGCCAGTATCGCCAGCTTCGCCACCGGAGAGCTTTATAACCACGCCGACGCCAAGGGCTTCATAAGGCTCTACGGGCTTCCCGTGCTTGTGCGGTCCCTTATGGAAAAGATGGAAAAGACCGGAAAGACCGGAAATATCGGGGACGGGAAGGGGGCCGCGCCGGAGGGAGGCAGGCGGGACGCCAAGAGCGCCGGGACCGCAGGCTGATGATACTCTGGGAGGGAAGGCTGGCGGAAAAGCCGGACCGCGAAGCTTTGGAGTTCCAGTCGTCCATTGCGGTTGACAGGCGGCTGGCCGCGCAGGACATAGCGGGGAGCCGCGCCCACGTTGCCATGCTGGGGAAACAGGGCATCATCCCGCACGATACCGTTGCGGCGCTTGATACGGAGCTTGCCCGTATCGGCGAGGAACTGGAGCGCGGCGCGCTTGTTATTGACGGGTCCGGCGCGGAGGACATTCACTCGTTTATCGAGGGTGTCCTGACCCGACGGCTGGGGGACGCGGGGCGGGCGGTTCACGCGGGGCGGAGCCGGAACGACCAGGTTGCCCTTGATGTCCGGCTGTACCTGCGGGAGGCCGGGGCGGATCTGGGATCCGAGATTTCCCGAACAATCACGGCGCTTCTTGACAGGGCCGAAGAGCATACGGAAACCGTCATGCCCGGGTATACGCACCTCCAGCGGGCCCAGCCCGTTACCCTGGGCTACCACCTTACCGCGTGGTGCGCCGCGCTGAAGCGCGACGGGGCGCGGCTCTCCGACGCGCTGGGGCGCCTCGACCTCTGTCCCTTGGGCGCGGGGGCCTTGGCCGGAACCGGCCTTCCCCTTGACCGGACGGAAACCGCCGCGGCGCTGGGCTTTCACGGCCCCACGCTTAACGCGATGGATTCGGTTGCGGATCGGGATTTCGCCCTTGAGCTGGCGTCGGTTGCGGCAATCGCCCTGACCCACCTTTCCCGCTTCTGCGAGGATGTGGTGCTCTGGGCAAGCGCGGAGTTCGGGTTTATCGACCTTGCCGAGCGCTGGAGCACCGGCTCCTCGATTATGCCCCAGAAGAAAAACCCCGATTTCGCCGAGCTTATCCGGGGCAAAGCCGCCAGAACTACGGGCAACCTGGTAACGCTCCTTACGCTCCTCAAGGGCCTCCCCTATGCCTATAACAAGGATCTCCAGGAAGACAAAGAAGCGCTCTTTGACAGCCTTGACACGCTTAAGGCGTGCCTGCGGATGTTTCGCGGCATGATGGCTTCGGCGTCGTTTAACACGGAGCGGATGGAAGCGGCGTGTACCGGCGGGTTTCTGGAAGCAACCGACGCGGCGGAGTATCTGGTGCGCAAGGGACTTCCTTTCCGCACGGCCCACGAGGTAACGGCGCGTGTGGTACGGGACTGCATTGAAGCGGGGGAGCGGAGTATTCGGGAGCGGAGTCTTGAAAAACTGCGGGAGCGGTCGGCGCTGTTTGACCGCGACCTCTATGCGGCGCTGGCGCCTGCTGCCTGCGTACAGGCCCGCGCCCTTCCGGGCGGG
>JAITHR010000062.1 GCA_031279895.1 Spirochaetaceae bacterium | reverse complement strand
CGGCGGGGAGGTGAGCCACTGGAAACAGTTTCGGGCAGCCTGCTTCCGTAATACCTCCGGCGTGAGGCCGAGCAGTTCGCCGGCGAGCCGGTAGGTCTCGGCGACCATATCGGGACGCGCCGGCGCACCGCGAAACGGGAGCGGCGCAAGGTACGGGGAATCGGTCTCGAAAAGCATCCTGTCCAAAGGCGTACCAAGAAGCGCGTCCCGCAAAGACCCGGCGCTCTTATACGTCAGGTTCCCGGCGAAAGAAAGGTAGTAGCCAGCGTCCAGAAACGCCCGCGCCTCGGCGGGGCCGTAGGAGAAACAGTGGATAACCCCCCGCACGTCGGGATAGCGCCGGAGCGCCGCCAGGGTTTCGGCAAACGCTTCCCGCGAATGGATTATCACAGGCAGCGCGAGGCGCCGCGCCGCGTCAAGCTGCATCTCAAGAAGCTCCCGCTCCCCCGCGCAGTCCGCCGTACCGATCTTGTTGCGATACCGGTCGATGCCGCACTCGCCGAGCGCCCCCACGAGGCCGGGCGGCGCGGCGCGGATAGCGCGTTCCAGACCGGCCACCAGTTTCCCGCGCCCCGCGACGGCGCCGGCTGAGGGCCACAGCCCCGCGCTGAACCGGATGTTTTTTCCCGCAAAGCTTCGGAGCGCGTCTATTCGGGCGGGCAGGTCCCCGGGGTCCACGCCCACGTCGATAATGCCGCCGAACCCTGCCGCGAAAAGACGGGTGAGGTACGCTTCCACGTCAATGCCCCGCTTTTTAAGCATCGTAAGATGGGCATGGGTATCCATAAGCCCCTGTACGTCCTGAAACTCGTATTGTTTTTCCATATCCCTCAGCCTCCCAGCCTCCGGCCCGTCTCCGACGGTTTCAAACATGGCCGCCTGTTGCCTCCAAACGGTGCAACCGGCGGCGCCGGAGGCACAGCATGGCCGCCTGTTGTTTCAAAGTGGTGCAACCGGCGGCGCCGGAGGCACAGCATGGCCGCCTGTTGTTTCAAAGTGGTGCAACACCGTGTCCGTTGAGCAATCCGGCTACTGCTTAGGCGCGGCTACGCTTCGCGCCGTCTCCGCAGCCTCCGGCTGTTTCTGTTTCATAAGCGTCCCGAACAGCGCCCCGAAGCGGGCGTTGTCTGCTTTGCCGCGGTATCGGGAAGCTGTTGAAACAGCCGGAGGCTGCCCGCGCCGCGCCTGTTAGCAGTCATCGTCCGCTTAGAGCCGCGGTGCGGGAAGCCGTTTAAAACCGTCGGAGACGGGCTGGCGGCTGGACATTTTGATGGGAATAGGTTAGAGTAAAAGTATGTAATAATCTATAGGGACAGCATAATGCCGGGGTGGTGGAATGGTAGACACCGGGGACTTAAAATCCCCTCCTCGCAAGAGGGTTCGGGTTCAAATCCCGTCCCCGGTAACGTTTTCAGCAGCGCCGCTCCGGACCTTACCCCACGCGACAGCAGCGTACCCCACAAAGCAATCGGCATTCTCACCGGCGTCCGCACTGGTGCGGTACGCAAGAAGCTCCCCGCGCCCGGCGCCGACCGCCTGCGCGAAGCCCGCCGCGCACAGCGCCGCGCCTGCGGAACAGGCCGCCCGCCCCTCCAAAGCACACCGCAGTATCTCCGGCGGAGAGCCGGCCAAGACCGCCTCGATAAAGGCTTTGTCGTTTACCTCCCGCACCCACCTGAGCGCCTCTGCTCCGGTTCCCCTGGGGGTAAAGCCGTAGTTCTCCCCGTAATGGGTGAGATCCGTCGAACCTACAACCGCAAGCGTGCGGTTAAGGGATTTCCCCAGGCGGGCAAGGGCGGATCCCGCGGCAAACGAGGCACGCTCCTCTGGAAGGCGCAGGGGAAGGATCCGCGCTTTCGGGAAAAAAAAGGCCGCCATGGGAAGCAGAACCTCAACCGTATTATCGGGGTACCGGTCCCCGGCAATACCCTGGGGGAAAAGGGCGGCAAAGGCGGACGCAAGCCCGTCCCGCAACGCGCCGTCAATCATAAGGGGGCCGAAGGGGGTTTCAACTCCGTCTTCCTCGAAAAAGAGCGCCGGAGCGCCGGAGCGCAAATGGCCTCCGATAAGCGCGACGGTATCTGTTTCAGGCGAAAGGGATGCGAAGGACAGGGCCGCCACCGCGCCGGAATAGGCCCAGCCCGCGTGGGGCGCGAGCGCGGCGCAGGCTTGGCGGCTTGGGGGCGCAGGGGCCGCGCCGCGCAGAAAGGCACGGGAGCGCGTTTCGTCAACAGGATACCAGCCCGCGGGAAGGCGTCTTTTTCGTAACGTCATGGTATATGCATTCTAGCACGATTGTGAAAAAACATATATACTATGCCCATGCAGCACAATCATTCTTATCATACTATAACTGAAGGTTCTGCCGCCGCCGCACCCAGGATTTCTTTGCTGGCCGGCATCGTAGCCTGCGTCTGTATCGCGGTGTATCTCGGCGCCATGGTATTCGCGGGAATCCGCGTGTATACCGGCATCGTCGAGCGCCGCGTCCTCGCGTCAAGGGAATTCTCCAAGCTCGCGGATTTCTCCGTTTCCCTGGGAACCGGCGGCATGAACGACGCCGCTTTCGAGAAATCCGTTACCGACGAGTTTTCCAGACTGAAAACCCTGCAAGGGGCGATTTTCTCAAGCGCCCTCGGCAATTACATTACCCTTGAGCGGAACCGCGGGAAGGTTATCACCTGGAACGAACTGAAAGAAACGCCGGATTTCAAGCCCCAGTTCGGTATCTCGAAGGATCCCCTTTCCAAGCCCCTCCAGATAGGGAACCAGATGGTAACGTTTCGGGCGGTTTATAACTATATTGATTACGAGTTTCTTATTACGATATTAAAACGCGCCCTTCTCGTGGTGCTGGCCACGCTTTGTCTGGCCCTTTTCACCCTCATCTTTCAGTTCCTCCTCGCCAATCCGATTACCCGCCCGAAACCGGGGCTGCTTATCAAAGAGTTTAGAAGTAAGGTGAAAGACCGGGACGCCGCCGCGTTTTTTCAGGATGAAAGCCCCGGGGACGGGAAAAGCGGCCATAAAACAACCGAAACGCCGTCTGATTTCAGGGACGAGCGGGACGAGGCCGCAGGCGCCGCCGTACCGCCGCAACCGCCGCAACCGCAACCGCCGGCTTCCGCCGGATCCGGCACGGAAGACAACGGGCTCTACACGTCCCGAAGTTATATAGGACAGGAAGCCCATACCGTCGACCGTCTGGCAGCGGAATTAAAACGGTGCGCCGCCTTTGAGCAGGATCTCGTGTTCATGGCCGTTGAGATGCGCGCTTCCCGCAATCCCGATGACAGGGAGTTCCGCTTTCTTGCCGATGAAGCCGTGAAGTTCTTTCTGCGCCGGGACCTTATCTTTGAGAAAGGCGAAAAGGGTATCACGGTCATCCTTCCCGGGGTTGACCTTGACGAGGGGTTCACCAAGTCCGAGAAGTTTCTTGGCCGCGTGGAAAGCAAGTACCTCGAAGCCTTCGGGGACGCGGCGAAGCTCTTTATGGGCCTGAGTTCCCGCGCCGAACGCGCTATCGAGGCGGAAAGGCTCGTATTCGAAGCGTCCGGCGCCCTTACAAAGGCCTGGGAAGACCCGTCGTCCCCGATTGTGGCGTTTCGCAGCGATCCGGAGAAATACCGCGACTTTATGGACGCGCAAAATAAGAGTCGTCCCTAAAGAGCCGCGAGAGCGTCCATTCCGCCAGGCTATAGGTGAAAGCGCCCCCTGTGATCCAGGCGCTCCGCCTTTTTGACTCTGAAAGCCCCCCTACAAACAGGATTACCTCCTGTCCGTTCCCCGGTTCCAGAATAATCCGGCCTTCCGCCTGAAGCGTGTCCGGCGCTTCCGGTAGAAAATCCTCCCCTTCCGCCGCAAGCAGGGCGTTGAGGTAGCTTTCCACCTGACCGGAATCCGTCGCGCTTAAGGATTCCGCGGTCCATCCCCCGTCGCGGCGGGATAAACTAAGGACGCTTCGCGGCTGCCCCTCGACCGCGGGCCTCTCAATCCTAAGGCGCTGCACCGCTTCGGATTTCAGGTAGTCCGCCTCCGGGAAGAGCCGGAGGTTGAGCCACGCCTCCGGTCTGCTGTCGGCATAATCGGAAATCCGGTCTTCGCCGGAGCGGACTTCGGCGGCGCCGCTTTTGCGCAGGTAGACCTCCTTACCGGTGCTGTCCCTGTTACCCACCAGGAGGTCGAGCACCGGATAGGGGGCAACGCCGGCGCGGACCGTTACCCGGGACGCGGCGTCTTCGGTAAGCCCCAGGCGCTCGTGGGAAGACGCTTCGGTTCCCCGCACCGCGTAGCGCCCTTTGGCCGTAAGGATCGAGAGAAAGTCCTGAACCCGGGCCTGTTTCGCCGGATACTCCGCCGCATCGCGGGATACGAACCAAAGGCCGTTTTTCCGCACCAGCGTAACGCTTCCCCCGTCGCCTGCAATCTCTATCCGGTCCGCCTGATCCGCCCACTTGGTTTCAAGCCACGAGAAAGACGGGCCCCGTGCCTTTTCGGAGTCGAACACCACAAGGCCCGCATAGACCAGCGCCAATACCCCGACCGTCGCGCAAAGCGCCGCTATTTTTCTGTTATACCGATTTGACATATCCATCATCTACCTCTTCC
>JAITHR010000132.1 GCA_031279895.1 Spirochaetaceae bacterium | reverse complement strand
AGCGGGCGCCGTCCGGTTTGCCGCGCTCCGCGGGAAGCTTATGAAACAGCCGGAGGCTGGCAGCGGGGCCCAAGCATTACCTCGTGAGTCCGCCGGTTTCCGGCAAGGAGCTTGACAAGTTGCTCGACACGACCCGCGCAAGGGAGCGCGTCTCCTTTGACGCGGAGGACGGGGGCATGACCGCGTACTTCTGCGCCCGTTTCGTGAACTCGCGGAACGAGGCCGGCCACTGGGGGCCTATCGCGGCAATCACCGTCTCCGACGGTTCCATAAGCGTCTTGCGGAGTGCGGCAAAGCGGGCGGAGACTGCTTACGGGCGCGGGTAAGCGGACTGACCGGCTGTAAGGCGCAGGGCGAGACGCTGTTTGAAACCGTCGGAGACGGCAGCTTATGAAACAGCCGGTAAAACCGGTGTTTTGGGGTGTTTCGGGGGTATTTTGGGGGGTAAAACCGTGTTTTCGGCGGGGTAATCCGAATGAAAGGGGCGGCTGAAAGGTATACCTTTTGTCGTAAAAGGTATACCGGATGCCGTAAAAGGTATACCTTTTGTCGTAAAAGGTATACCGGATGCCGTAAAAGGTATACCTTTTAAGCCGGCCCGGCAGGGGACAGAACCGTCTCTGTTACCGATAACTCTTTACGCAGTAATAAGTAATAACCGTCGGAGACGGCGGAGGCGGCTGTACGCGTCTGTAAGCAGTCTCCGTCTGCTGTGTGGCGGTTTGCAGGAAGCTTATGGAACAGCCGGAGGCTGCGGAGGCTGCGGAGGCTGCGGAGACGGGAAGAATTTTTTGAGGGTGCTGAGGAGGTCGTCCAGATTAAGGGGCTTCCCCAGGTGGCTGTTCATGCCGGCGATCCGGCACTTCTCAATGTCTTCACGAAACACGTTGGCGGTCATGGCAATAATGGGAACTGCCCGCGCCCAGGGGTGCGGAAACGACCGGATGCGCCGCGTGGCCTCGTAGCCGTCCATCTCCGGCATATGTATATCCATAAGAATAAGGTCGTAGTCCCGCGGGGACGCGGTAAAACGCTCGTAGGCTATGCGCCCGTTCTCCGCCTCTTCAATCGCGACGCCGGTGGATTCGAGTACCGCGACGACAATCTCCCGATTTATCGGGATGTCCTCGGCCAAAAGGATATGCCGCCCCGCAAACCCGCCGTTGACCCTCACCTCCGCAGCCTCCGCAGCCTCCGCAGCCTCCGCAGCCTCCGCAGCCTCCGGCTGTTTCAAAAGCGTCTTGCGAAGCGGCTCCAAGCCGGCGCCGACTGCCGGGAGGCTGTCAGTCTCCGGCGCCTCACGCGCCTCAATCGTAACGATAAACGACGACCCCTTCCCCACCTCGGACTCGATGCGGATGGTCCCGCGCATCATTTCCACAATGGCCTTGGAGATTGCCAGCCCCAGACCGGTTCCCCCGTACCTGCGGGCGATGCTGCTGTCAACCTGCGCGAAAGACCGGAATATCTTGGTTTGCTGTTCCGCCGAGATGCCGATACCCGTGTCCGTTACCCCTATCTCCAGCGCCACGCGCTCCGCGTTTTCCGCGTTTTCCGCGTTTTCCCCCTCCTTTTTACGCGCCGTAACGGTGATGGTCCCCTCGTCCGGTGTAAACTTCACCGCGTTGCTGAGGAGGTTGGTAATGACCTGCGCGAGGCGCTGTTCGTCGGACACGATACAGCGGGGGATGTTCCGGTCTATCTGTACCAAAAGCCGCTGTTTCTTCTCTTCAAGCCGGAAATCAATCACGTTTATCACGTGCCGGAGCATCTTTCTGAAATCAAAACCGGTAAACGAGAGCTCGAACTTGTCCGCCTCGATTTTGGACATATCGAGAATGTCGTTTATCACCCCAAGAAGGTGCGCCGAGGCGCCCTCGATTTTCTTGAGGCAGTAATCCTTGCGCTCTGAACTGGAGGTTTCCCGCGCAATGGTGGTCATGCCGATAATCGCGTTTAAGGGCGTGCGGATTTCGTGGGACATGGTGGCAAGGAAGTTGGATTTGGCCCGGCTTGCCTGCTCCGCGTTTTTCTTGGCGCTAAGAAGCTCCGTCATATCGTGGAACAGCACGAAAGCGCCGGCCAGCACCGCGTATTCGTCGAACATTGGGGTAAAATGAATCTCGAAGTTCCGCGCTGCCCCGTCTCCGGCAATGTCGATAACCTCTTCGATAACAATGGACTCCCGATCGAAAATGGCCCTGCGGAAAGCGGCGCCGATTTCATCCAGCACCGCGGGCTTCGTGAAGCGCCCCAGCACCTCCCCGTAATACCGCCCGCTTATAAACGCGAAGTTCTCGATGCCCGCGATTTTGAGGAATATATCCGCGCAGTAGACAAACCGGCCTTCCGCGTCAAAAAGGAGAATAATGTCCGGGCTGTTGGCCAGCACCATGTTCATATAGGTATTCTGCCGCGCCCGCTCCATCATAAGCACGGTGCTGACCTGCGCTTTGGCCGCGGCGGTGGCCTTGTTCCGCTCCAGAATACGCTGGACCAGTTCCAGCTTCCTTGAAAGTTTCTTTACCTCCTTACGGAGGAAATCCAGTTCGTTCTGTTCGTTCTGTCCATCCCGTTCGTTCTCGTCCCGTTCTTCCCGTTCTTCTGACACCGCCCGGCCCTCCCTAAAACACGCAGCAGATAAAACTACAGTAGTGGCACCGGTTGATAAAGGCCCGCTCCTTCCCGCTGTATACCGGACAGAACTCCCCGCCGGTATAGGAAAACAGGTACGGCGGCGCGTTTTGGGCATCACGCATCGTGGAGCGGAGGAGTTCCATCTCGGCCACGGTATCCGGGCCCAGGGCCATGTACCGGATGAGGCAGGAAAAAAACAGGACGCAGGAGCCGCCTTCGCGGATGATGTTGGAGAGCGCTTCTTTGGCGGTGTGAAGCACGTCGGTGTAGTCGATGTCCCCGATGGCAAGGGTGGCGCCTTCGGGCATGGACCCGCTGAAAATGGCGTGGCCCTCACGGGTCATGGAATACACTGCCCGCGGCACCGACAGGAAAGTGTCTCCGTAATCAACCACAAAGGGAAACGACATTGCTGCCCCTTCGCTAAGCCCCAGCATACCGATTTTCTCCAGGTAGTCCCGAAAGAGCATCCCGTTCACTTCCATAACCTGATTGCCGGACGCTTTCGTGATGAGCGCCCGCTGTTTCTGTATATGGATGGTTGAGATGGAGTGTACAAAGAAAGAGGGGCGGATCTCCCCGCAGACGAGCGCGAATGACAGGGCGTCCCGACGGTTTTCCCCGTTAAACAGGGTGAAACTCTTGCTGAAGAGGTTTATGTCGATATAGTCCACAGCTTGCGCGCCGAACACCGGAAGCCCGGGGTTCATGGCGGTCAGAATACGGAGGATGCGCTCGCCGGTTATTTCTTTGAGGATAGGCGCGAAAACGATCATAAGCGCCGGCTCCCGGGGAAGGGCGGCGCGGGCCGCGCGGTACGCTTTTTCCAGCGCATACTCTGGCGGTTCTTTGAGCAGGGAACCGGAGACCCCCGCGGCAAACACCGCCTCGTCGCTCGTGAGTACCATGATACTTAACCCCAGTTCCCCCAGTCCCGCCGGAACCGCGGCGCCGGCGGTGGTCATGCCGATTACCGGAAAGGGGAGGGCCTCGCAGATAGCTTTGGCCGCGCCGGTTTGGGTAAACTCGGTATAGCAGGAGAGAAATCCTATGGAACTGGCGCGGAGGGCTCCGCCTAACGCAAGCTGGCGGAGAATATCCCGCGCCGCGGCTTCGGGGTCGTCAATTTCAGCGGTGTACGCGGTTCGTGCCTGTATCATGTCTGCCTGTCGCCTTTTCGCGGCGCCGCGGGGTACGGGAGCGCGCTTTCGGGGATACGGTGTATTTTCCGTTGCCCCTGTCCCTGTTGTCCCTGTTGTCCCTGTTGTCCCTGCGCCGCCGAATTCTTCATTATTTTACGCTGTTTTACCTTTTTATTTTTCTACTATACATGAAAACCCCGCCCTTAACAAGCTTTTTCCCCAGCCTCCGGCCCGTCTCCGACGGTTTCAAACATGGCCGCGTGTTGTTTCAAATTGGTGCAACACCGTGTCCGGTGAGCAATCGACTGCTGTTAAGGCGCGGCTACGCTCTCGCGCCGTCTCCGGTTGGTTTGCAAGCGCGGCGCGTCTCGCGGCAGTGGGGGGTTTGGGGGGTCTATGACCCCCCAGCCGCCGGAGGCATCCGGTATACCTTTTGGGGCATCCGGTATACCTTTTACGACAAAAGGTATACCTTTTACGACAAAAGGTATACCTTTTACGACAAAAGGTATACCTTTTACGACAAAAGGTATACCTTTTATGACA
>JAITHR010000124.1 GCA_031279895.1 Spirochaetaceae bacterium | reverse complement strand
CCCGGCCACAGCCTGATACTGACAAAGCCTTTGGGGGCGGGCATCGTCATGGCCGCGCTGCGGGTTGGTATGGCCGGCGACGCGGCGGCAGGGGCGGCCGTCGCGTCCATGGAGCGGCTGAACCGCTATGCCGCCGAATGCATGGCGGGCTTTAGCATAAGCGCCTGCACCGATATTACCGGCTTCGGTTTGCTTGTCCACGCGCTTGAGATGGCCGCGGGATCGGCAACGGTTGTCCTCTATCCCGACGCCCTGCCCGCCCTCCCGCAGGCGGCGGATTACGCGAATGAATACCTCGTAACCGCCGCGGGCCAGCGCAACCGTAACCGCGCGGAAGGCGTAACCTGTGTTGACGCGCTCCCCTTTGCCGTCCAGGAACTGTTATTCGACCCGCAAACCTCAGGCGGCCTTTTAATAGCCGTAGATTCCGGCGAAGCCGGCGAACTGGTCAAGCGTATACGGGAAGCCGGGGACACGAGCGCCGCGGTTATAGGGGAAGTCGCGCCGAAGTCGGGAAGGCAGGTGGCGTTTAGGTAATGAAAGGCTGTAATTGCGTATGCGGGAGAACAAATCCCCCGCGCCCCCGGTTTTACGCCCTAAAGGGCGGGGAATTAAACCCAAAAGGGGTTGAAGAAGCGCCCGGTATTATCCCCCGAAACCGCCCGGGGGTCTTAAAAAACCGTCAAGCCGTTTTTAAAAACCGCCCGGTAATTTTTGAAAATTACCCAATGATTTTTAAAAACCGCTTGAAGTAAAAGGAGCATGACATGAAAATATTGGATATGCGGGGCAGGCCGTGCCCGATACCGGCGGTAAACGCGAAGAAGGCCCTTGCCGAACACGACGCGGCGGGCGTTGCGGTTTTGGTTGACAATATGGCCGCGGTGCAGAACCTCGAAAAGATGGCAAAGGGGACCGGCTGCGGTTTCTCATACACCCGGGACGGGGCGTCGGGCTATAAGGTGACTATCGTCAAAGGTACGGGCGCCCAAGGCTTTGACGGGCCTGAGGCGGTTCCCAATACCGCGGGCGGCGCCGCGGCGGAAAACGCGGGCCGCGGGCCGGTAGTGCTCATAACTTCCGACAGCATGGGGCGCGGCGCGGAGGAGCTTGGGCGGCTCCTTGTCAAGGGCTTCATATTTTCGCTTTCCCAACTTAATCCGCCGCCCGAAGCGGTCATATTTTTGAACGGCGGGGCGCGTTTGACCGCGGACGGGGCAAACACCGTGCCGGACCTGAAAATACTGGAGGGAAAAGGCGCGGGGATATACACCTGCGGGACCTGCGCCGATTACTATAAACTGACGGAGTCTCTTGCCGTAGGAAGCATCGCGGACATGATGGCTATAACAAGCAGGCTGGCAAAGGCGTCCGGTATAATCACGATATAAATGATATACGCGAATTACGCCGCCACCTCTCCTGCCCTGTCGCAGGCGGTGGTTGAAGAACTCCGCGCCTATTTGAGCGAAACGCGCCTCAACGCCGGGCGCAATTTTGAGGGCCTGGAGGCGGGGGCGGCAGCCCTCCGGGCCCGGAGGGCTGCCGGCAAGCTCTTCGGCGCGGCCGGCCCTTTACGGGTGCTGTTCACAAGCGGCGCGACGGCGTCGCTGAATATGGCGATACACGGCTTGGCGAGGCCGGGGGATCACGTGCTGGCTACAAGCGTGGAACACAATGCGACGGCCCGCCCCCTTGAGGCGCTCCGTAAAAACCGCGTGATAGATCTCGAATGGCTCCAATGCGATCCCGAAGGTTCGCTGGACAGCGCAAAAGTCCGCGGGGCGATACGGAAAAACACGCGGCTTTTGGTTATGTCCCACGGGTCAAACGTCCTAGGCACGATAGCGCCGGTAACGGACTGTTTCAGGATTGCGAGGGAATACGGCGTCTTTACCGTTCTTGACGCGGCGCAGACCGCGGGGGTCCTGCCTTTTGCGATGGGGGATTGCTGCGATGTCCTTGGGTTCGCAGGCCATAAAGGGCTGGGCGGGCTTGCGGGCATCGGCGGCTTTGTGGTTGGGGAACGCGCCGCCGCAGAGATGCGCCCTTGGATACGGGGCGGCACCGGCAGCGCGTCGGATTCTCTTGATATGCCGGATTTCTTACCGGACAAGTTTGAGCCGGGCACCCAAAACACCCTCGGAGTTTTGAGCCTTGCCGCGTCCGTAGAGGAAATTACGCGTATAGGCGTTGAAACGATACGGGAGCGGGAGCGCGCGCTTACGGCGCGTTTTATATCGGGGCTGGGGGGAATAAAAAAGGCGCGGCCCTGCGGGACCATGGATCCTGACCGCAGCGTAGCGGTCGTTTCGCTTGTGGTCGAAGGGTACAGCGCCGGGGATGTTTCACGCCGCCTCTTTGAAAGAAACGGCATAATTACCCGCAGCGGGCTGCACTGCTCCCCTTTGGCGCACAAGACCGCGGGGACATTCCCGGACGGAACGGTCCGCTTCAGCTTCGGCCGCGGGACAACCGAAGCCGAAATCGACACGATACTCGAAGCGCTGGCCGCATTGTAGGAGCGCGGCGCGCGGCCGCGCATAAACGCCTCCGGCAGTTCACCCGCCGTACCCGGGTAAAAATCTTACTTGACGGAATGTTACTCATGTAATACAATACTCTACATAAGTAACCTTGAAAACGGCCTGAATACCAAGGCTTGCAAGGCGCTGGAATTTTATTGAGGAGAGAAGCTATGGCGGTTAAAGAAATAAAGACCACCTGCGCGTATTGCGGCGCGGGGTGCCAACTGTTGTTTACGGTAGACCAAGAAGCGAACAAGATTCTGGAAGCCCGTCCTGC
>JAITHR010000123.1 GCA_031279895.1 Spirochaetaceae bacterium | reverse complement strand
TACAAGCCCGCTCACTGGACAAGGTGTTGCACTACTTTGAAACAACAGGCGGCCCTGTTTAAAACCGTCGGAGACGGGCCGGAGGCTGCGGAGGCCTTGTTTGGAACAGCCGGAGGCTGTATCTTCGCGGTTATTATGGAGAAAAGAAAAAGAAAAAGAAAAATCGCGGTGCTGGGGGCCACGGGCTCCATCGGCGCCGCGGCCCTTGCGGTGATACGCCGGAACCGCGCTGCTTTTGAGCCGGTACTCTTTTCAAGCCACAGCAGTGAAGACGCGCTGCTGGCGCTTAAAAAAGAGTTCCCCCTGGCCAAGACCGCCCTCACAGGCAGGGGCAAACCCGCAGGCAGCGGCATCGATTACCTCGGGGCGCCGGGGCTTCTTGAGGGGATCGCACGCTGCGGCGCGTATACGGCGCTTAACGGCATTGCAGGCGCCGCGGGCCTTGCGCCGTCCCTCGCGGTTCTCGACGCGGGCATACACCTGGCGCTGGCAAACAAGGAAACCATGGTCATGGCGGCGCCGCTCGTGTGGGCGCGCTCCGCGGCGCGGAAACGCCGGATTATTCCGGTGGACTCGGAACACGCGGCGCTCTTCTCCCTTATCGCGGCGCACAGGCGCGAGGAGGTTACGGAACTCGTGCTTACCGCGTCTGGCGGGCCCTTCAGAAACCACACGACGGCGCGGCTTGAAACGGTAACGGTGGAAGACGCGCTCCGGCACCCGACGTGGAACATGGGGAAGAAAATTACGATCGACTCCGCGACCATGGCGAACAAGGGGCTTGAGGTCATCGAGGCAGCGGGGCTTTTTCATATTGACCCGTCGCGTATCAAGGTGGTTATCCACCCGCAAAGCATTGTACACGCCCTCGTCAGGTGCGCGAGCGGCGCGGTGTACGCCCAGCTTTCCCAGCCGGATATGCGCCTTCCCATTCAGAACGCGCTGTTTTACCCGCAAAAGGCGGTCCCGTGCCTCGACGCCCTCGCGCTTGAGGGCCTCGCGCTGGAGTTCCACGCGGTAGACGCGGAGCGGTTCCCGCTGCTCCCTCTGGCGTATCAGGCCGCCGCCGCGGGGCAGGCGTATCAGAGCGCGTACAACGCGGCCAACGAAGAGGCGGTGCGGGCGTTTCTGGACCGTACCATCCGCTTCGTCGACATTGCCGCGGTGGTGGCAACAAGCATGGACGCCGAATACCACTCCGACGGATCCCTCGACGCTATTCTCGCGGCTGACCGGAAAGCCCGCGTCCTTGCAAAAGCGCGCATAGCCCGTTATTCCTAGGCGGGAGACGCGGGGGCCGGAACAGCCTCCGGCCCGTCTCCGACGGCTTCAGCATGGCCGCTTGTTGTTTCCGAGTAGTGCAACCGGCGGCGCCGGAGGCACAGCACTGTTGTTTCCGAGTAGTGCAACACCGTGTCCGGTTAGCGGGCTTAATACTGACTAGGCGCGGCTACGCTTCGCGCCGTCTCCGACGGCTTCAGCATGGCCGCGTGTTGTTTCCGAGTAGTGCAACCGGCGGCGCCGGAGGCACAGCACTGTTGTTTCCGAGTAGTGCAACACCGTGTCCGCAGCCTCCGGCCCGTCTCCGACGGTTAGGCGCGGCCCGTCTCCGACGGCTTCGGCATGGCCGCTTGTTGTTTCCGAGTAGTGCAACACCGTGTCCGCAGCCTCCGGCCCGTCTCCGACGGTTAGGCGCGGCCCGTCTCCGACGGCTTCGGCATGGCTACGCTTTACAGGCGTCCGCCACTTCCCGCAAAACCCTGTCCGCCTCGTCGCGGGGAACCTGGCAGGTTCCGACTTTCCGGTGTCCCCCGCCGTGGTAGGCAAGCATGAGTTTCCCCACATCCACGGCGGCGCTCTTGTTGACGGTGCTGTGTCCCACGGCAATCGTACACATGGCGGGGTTCGCGCTTTCGGTAACGGTAATCGAGATATTCTGATCGGGATACAGGATATAGGGGAGGAACCGGTTTCCCGTGTAAATCGGGCTGACCTTTCGCAAATCAATGATAAGGAGGTTGTCTTCCGTAACAGTGTGGTGTTGAATCATATTCCTGTACAGTTTGTCCTGCTCGAAATAGAGGTCCGTCCGCTCCCGCACGTCAGAGAGGTTCAGGATTTCCGTTATATCCATGGTGATACACGCCTGGGCGAGAAGGCAGACCAGCTCCATCTTTGTAATCGTAAAGTTTCCGAACCGCGCCAGACCGGTTCTGGGGTCCATGATGAACCCCAGAAGTATCCAGCCTGCGGGGTTGAGTATCTCCTCGGCGGTGAGATTGCCGGAGTCCACCTTGTCCACGTAGCCCAGCATGGGCTCGAACCGCTCAAGCCCCGCTTCGGGCCGGGTCTCCTTATAGTATTCATAGATGACTCTGGCGCAGCTCGGCGCGTTCCACGATACTTTGACAACCTCCCACTGCGTATAACCAGGGTACATTGACCCTTCCGGGTCCGGCGGGAGTTTCTGTTCTTCAAAAAAAGTCCTGCCCAGCCGCTCGGTTTCGCTCGAATGATGGTCAAACCAGATTTTACAGCCTTTGATATACGGGATATTGGCAAGCACGTCTTGTTCCGTCGCGTGGACGAACCCGTTCTGCACGTCTGTCGGGTGGAC
>JAITHR010000097.1 GCA_031279895.1 Spirochaetaceae bacterium | reverse complement strand
GATTCATTTCCGCCCTGGAAAGATTCATTTCCGCCCTGGAAAGATTCATTTCCGCCCTGGAAAGATTCATTTCCGCCCTGGAAAGATTCATTTCCGCCCTGGAAAGATTCATTTCCGCGACAAACGGAAAACCTCCTGTTTCGGGCGGGTATCTCTCCGCTTCGGCTGGAAGTCCGTCCAAGGTAAACGGGAGCCCGAATGAAGTATTCGGGAGCCCGAATGGAGTATTCGGGAGCCCGTCCAAGTCATCCGGACGTCCGTCCAAGTCATCCGGACGTCCGGACAAAGCATCCGGACGTCCGGACAAAGCATCCGGACGTCCGTCCAAGTCATCCGGACGTCCGGACAACGTAAACGTGCGCAAGTCCGTCGTAAACGTGCGCAAGTCCGTCGTATACTTGCGCAAGTCTGTCGTAAACGTGCGCAAGTCTGTCGTAAACGTGCGCAAGTCCGTCATAGATTTGCGCAAGTCCGTCGTATCCTTACACGGAGACGATTTGTTCTCGTTCAAGAATGAAGTATTCCTGATCAGAAATGAAGTGTTCCTGGTCAGAAATGAAGTGTTCCTGGTCAAGAATAAGTCATTCCTGGTCAAGAATTGGTTAGGAATAGTTATGGCCGCGTTGGAATGATTCGTCAGCGTGTTGGAAACAGCCGGAGGCTGCATCGGAGGCTGCGCGAGAGCGTAGCCGCGCCTGGGCAGTGCAGGTAAAGTAACCGGACAAGGTGTTGCACCATTACCAAACAACAAGCGGCCATGCTGAAACAGCCGGAGGCTGTTGACTTTGGAGGGGGGAATGGGTATATTTGACACTACATTTGACGGGGGGCTGGATAGTTCCGGCTGAGATGAGGCGGCGCGACGCTTCGTACCCATAAACCTGATCCGGATAATGCCGGCGGAGGGAAACGCATGAAGAAATCCGTGCTTTTCAAGCGCCTTTTCGGGATCCGGAGAGGCGCTTTTCGCGCTTCAGAGCAGAGAACAGAGAGAGAAAGACGGAGGGACAAAGAAAACAATGAAAAACGTTCTGACTATCGCGGGATCGGATTGTTCCGGCGGCGCGGGGGTGCAGGCGGACCTGAAAACCATGTGCGCCCTGGGCGTGTACGGCATGAGCGTCATTACCGCGCTTACGGCGCAGAATACCCGGGGGGTCTTTAAGGTGCTGGAAATCGAAGGGGCTATGGTAACGGCGCAGATTGAGGCCGTGTACCGCGATATTCGGGTTGACGCGGTGAAAATCGGCATGGTCTCCTCGCCGGAGATTATCCGCGCCGTAAAGGACGCGCTGGAACGCTTCGGTTCCGCGACGCGGCATATCGTCTTTGATCCGGTGATGGTTTCCAAAAGCGGGTACGCGCTGCTCCGTCCCGAGGCCCTTGGGGAGGTGCGGTCCCTTGCGGCAATCGCCGCGATGCTGACCCCGAATATACCGGAAGCGGAACTGCTCTCCGGCGTTTCCATCAGGGACGAGGGGGATATGACGCGGGCCGCGGAGCGGATTGCGGGCCTGGGCGCGAAGCATATCCTGATTAAAGGCGGGCACCGGCTCGGAAGCGGCGCGGCAAAAGACCTGCTCTTTACCGAGGGCCGGGTTGTCCGGCTCGAAGGCCCGCGGATTGACACGAAGCACACCCACGGAACCGGCTGCACCCTCTCTTCGGCTCTCGCGTGTTTTCTGGCCTTCGGGTATACGGCGGAGGACGCGGCAAAGGCGGCGAAGGAGTATATTACCCAGGCCATCACTGACGGGTACCCCGTAGGACACGGCGTGGGGCCGGTGGGACACCTTAACGCGCTGTACCGCAAAGCCGGCGTCCGGTACGACCGGTATGACCAATAACGAAAGGAGCGAACCATGACCCAGCGGGAATATGCCCTTGCGGGACAGATAAGCGCGGAGATGCGGGCCGCGGCGGAACAGGAGCGGACCTCTGTCGCGACACTTATGACCGGCCTTGAGCGCGGGGACATCGCGCTCGTCAAAAACAGGCGCCGGTCAATAAAGCCCCTGGCTTTGGGAAAGGGTCTCCGCACGAAAATAAACGTCAACCTCGGCACTTCGGCGCGGGACCCGAACAGGGAGGCGGAGCTTGAAAAGATGCGTATGGCGGTTTCCTGTCAGGCCGACGCGATTATGGACCTTTCCACCGGCGGGGACCTTACCGCTATCCGGCGCGCTATTCTCGCCGAAAGCCCGCTGGCACTCGGCACGGTTCCGCTCTATCAGGCGGGGCATGACGCGGTAAAGAGCGGGCGGCGGACGGACGGGCTTAGGGCTGACGACATACTTGGGGTGATACGGTCACAGGCCGAGGAGGGGGTCGACTTTATGACCCTGCACTGCGGCATTACGAGGGAAACCCTTACGCGCTACTGCCGCGCCGACAGGCTTGCGGGAATCGTGTCCCGCGGCGGCGGCATCATCCTTGAGTGGATGGCGGTAAACAAGCGGGAAAACCCGCTGTACGAGCGCTACGACGACATTCTGGATATACTGCGGGAATACGACGTTACGATTTCGCTGGGCGACGGTATGCGCCCCGGATGTCTTAAAGACGCCACCGACCGCGCCCAGATAGGGGAGCTCCTCGTTATCGGGGAACTGGTGGAGCGGGCATGGGCAAAGGGGGTGCAGGCCATAGTCGAAGGCCCGGGTCACGTGCCGCTTCAAGAGGTGGCGGCAAATATGCTGCTTGAAAAAAAGATCTGCAAGAACGCGCCGTTTTACGTGCTGGGTCCCCTTGTTACCGACATCGCCCCGGGGTACGACCATATTACCGGCGCAATCGGCGCCGCGCTTGCCGGCGCGTCCGGCGCGGATTTTCTCTGCTGCGTTACGCCGGCGGAACACCTCGGGCTTCCCGGGCTTGCGGACGTGAAAGAGGGGCTTATGGCCTTCCGTATCGCGGCTCACGCGGCGGATATAGCCAAAGGGATACCCGGAGCCGTAGCACGGGACCACGCGATCTCCAGCCGGCGCAAGGCGCTCGATTGGGCGGGGCAGTTCGACCTTGCCCTGGACAAGGAAAAATGCCTCCGGTATCACGGGGAATACGCGGCGCATACCGGCGAGTCCTGCGCTATGTGCGGGGATTTCTGTCCCATGAAAAAAGAAACCGCCGCGAAAACGGCGCTCGATAATTTTATCGAACATCCATAATAAGGAAACCTCGCTATGTCTCATCAGGCACTTGAAACTGCGGCGCGTATCATCGACGCCGTGCGGGAACAGAAACCTTTGGTTGACTGTATCACCAACTTTGTTACGGTCAATGACTGCGCCAATATACTCTTGGCTTTCGGCGCGTCTCCGGCCATGTGCGACGCCTTTGACGAGTCGTTCAACTTCGCCCGCATCTCGTCGGCGCTGTATATCAACACCGGAACCTATATAAAAGAGCATGAAAACGCCGCGATTGTGGCGGTACTGGCGGCGAAACAGGCGGGGGTTCCTGTTGTAATCGATCCCGTGGGGTGCGGGGCGCTCCCCAAGCAGGTTACGGCGCTCAATTTCCTCACCGGGATTGCCGGCGCGGACATCATAAAGGGCAACATGGGAGAGATTATGGCCCTTGCGGGGCGCGAGGTCGCGGTCAAAGGGGTTGACGCTTTGGGAGACGACCCGGAGGAGTCCGAGATAGAAGACGCGGCGAAACAGGTGGCCCTGCGCTACGCCTGCGTGGTGGCGGCCACCGGCAAGGCGGACGTGATTACCGACGGGGAGCGGGTTCTGCGGGTCTATAACGGATCGGAGATGCTTACCAAAATCACCGGCGCCGGATGCATGGCCGGCGCTTTGTGCGGGGCAACGGCTGCCGCGGCAAAGCATATCGGCGCGGACAGGGTAAGCGCGGCACTTGCCGGTATTCTGGCCATGGGTATCGCGGGGGAGCGGGCCGCGCTACAGGCGAACCTTCCCGGCTCGTACCGCGTGGCTCTTATGGACAGCATATACACCCTGACCGGCGCGGACGTGCTGAAACAGGGGAGGCTGCGATGTTAGATCCGCGCCTCCTCCGTCTCTATCTCTGCGCCGGCAGCGCTCTGACCCTGGGGCGTCCCCTTGACGAAGCGGTTGCGGCGGCAATTGCGGGCGGCGTAACCATGGTGCAGCTGCGGGAAAAAGACGCCTCCGGCAGGGAGTTTTACGAACGCGCTCTTTCGGTGCGGCGGATTACCGAAGCCGGCGGGGTTCCGCTCGTGATAAACGACCGCCTTGACGTGGCCCTTGGGGTGGGAGCCGCGGGGCTGCATATCGGGCAGCACGATATACCGGTGGAAGCCGCCCGCCGCGTGGCGGGAAACCGGCTTTTTATCGGGGTTTCCGTGGGTACCGTGGCGGAGGCCCTACGCGCCCAGGCCGGCGGCGCGGATTACCTTGGGGCCGGCGCGGTGTTTCCCACGGGAAGCAAAGCCGATGCCGGAGACGCTATCGGCGTAGCGGCGCTGGGGGCAATCTGTTCCGCGGTGCGTATTCCGGTTGTGGCCATCGGCGGCATTTGTCCGGGAAATGCCGGCGCGGTACTGGAAACCGGCGCCGCCGGTATCGCGGTCATCTCGGCCATCCTCTCCCAAAGCGACATAAAGTCCGCCGCCTCCGCCGCAGCCTCCGGCAGCCTCCGGCTGTTCCAAAAGCGTCCCGCGAAGCGCCCCTAAGCGGACTGCGACTGCTTTGCCGCGGTATCATGAAGCTTATGAAGCCGTCGGAGACGGCGGAGGCTGCCCCGCGCCCCGAACCACGACTGTCCGCTTACCACGCGACCCTAAGCGGACTGCGACTACTAACAGGCGCGTGGCATGAAGCTTATGGAACCGTCGGAGACGGTGGAACAGCCGGAGGCTGCCCCGCGCCCCGAACCACGACTGTCCGCTTACCACGCGACCCTAAGCGGACTGCGACTGCTTTGCCGCGGTATCATGAAGCTTATGAAGCCGTCGGAGACGGCGGAGGCTGCCCCGCGCCCCGAACCACGACTGTCCGCTTACCACGCGCAGCCCCTAAGCGGACTGCGACTGCTAACAGGCGCGTGGCATGAAGCTTATAGAACAGCCGGAGGCTGCCGCCGGCGGCGGCGGCACATAAGCGTCCTGCGGAGCGCCACAAAGCGGACTGCGACTACTAACAGGCGCGTGGCATGAAGCTTATAGAACAGCCGGAGGCTGAATGTTTGAACAGTATGCCGGAGCGATTTTCGACTTTGACGGCACCCTTGCGGACTCTATGTCCGTGTGGGATAC
>JAITHR010000093.1 GCA_031279895.1 Spirochaetaceae bacterium | reverse complement strand
TGAACGTCGGAGTCGGTTTAGTGGGTGCGGAGGCGGGATTGGGTGGTTTCGGGGCGTGATTGTGTCGCTTGGAGACGCGGTCAGGTCGCTTCGGGGTGCGGTTGTGTCGCTTGGAGGCGGGTTTTGCTGGCCTGGGAGTGGATTTGTGTTGCTTCGGGGCGCGGTTGGGTGGCGTGGGGGCGCGGTTTGGTGGCCTGGGAGTGTGTTTACGTCGTTTTGAGGCGGGATTAGTGAACGTCGGAGTCGGTTTAGTGGGTACGGAGGCGGGATTGGGTCGCTTCGGGGTGCGATTGTGTGGATTCGGGGCGCGGTTGGGTCGCTTCGGAGCGCGGTTAGGTCGCTTATGGGCGCGGTTAGGTCGCTTGGGAGTGCGATTAGGTCGCTTCGGGGCGGAGTTGTGTGGCTTCGGGGCGCGGTTAGGTCGCTTGGGAGTGCGATTAGGTCGCTTCGGGGCGGGATTGTGTCGCTTTGAGGCGGGTTTTGCTGGCCTGGGAGTGCGCTTAGGTCGCTTCGGAGTGGGGTTGTGTGGCTTGGGAGCGGGATTGCTTGGCTTCGGAGTGCGGTTTGGTGGTTTGGGGGCGCGGATACGGTATGCGGAGGGAAAAACGTGAGGGCGCTTCACGGGAAGCTTATGAAACAACCGGAGGCTGCCGCGCACAACAACGCACGACTCCCGAACCGTCCGCTGTTGCGCGGAGCGTAGCCGCGCCTAGGTAGCAACCAGCCCGCTCACTGGACAAGGTGTTGCACCGTTCGGAAACAACACGCGGCCCTGTTTAAAACCGTCGGAGACGGGCCGGAGGCTGGGAGACGGGGAGGAGGATGCGGAAGCCCAGGTCCGCGTTGCGGTATGAGGGGATGTTGAGGCCCCGGTTCGCGGAGCGGAGGGTGTTGCCCAGGCTGCTCCAGCTTCCGCCCCGGCATACCCGGTCAGAACCGCTCGGTGCGCCGGTCGGGTCCCGCTGGATTTCGCGGCTGTACGGTCCGTACCAGTCCCAGCACCACTCCCACACGTTGCCGTGCATATCGAATAGGCCGAAGCTGTTAGGCGGGAAACTGCCCACCGGCATCGTGGCCCCGTGGTATACCCCCCGTTTTCCGTGGTTGTAGGGGTAATTGCCGTTGTAGTTCCCCTGATCCGTGGAAAAGCCCGCGCCGCAGCTAAAAGGCGCGGACGACCCGCCGCGGCAGGCGTACTCCCATTCGGCTTCAGTGGGCAGCCGGTAGCCCGGGGCGCTCCGGTTCCAGATAACCTCTTCCCCCTCCACGCGGTACGCGGGCTTCCGCCCCTCCGCGGCGCTGCGGACGTTGCAGTAGTGTACCGCGTCAAACCAGCTCACGCACTCCACCGGCATATCCGCGCCCTTAAACAGGCTCGGATTTACCCCAAGCGCCGCCTCGTAGTCCCGCTGCGTTACCGTCGTCTTTCCCAGATAAAACGCGCCCACCAGTACCTCGTGCCGGGCCTCGTTGTCCTTGCGGCCCCACTCGGTCTCCGGGCTTCCCATAATAAAGGTCCCCGCCGGTATCTTGAGAAGATCCTCCGGCGCCGGCGCGGGACGCTCCTCCGTAACCCGCTCCTCATACAGGGTAATGCAGTGCTTCGCCGCGGCCTCAAGCCAGCGCGCAGCCTCCTCAAAACGTCCCGCGTTCTTCAAAAGAAGCCCCAGTTCGTATTCGGCGCGGTAATCCCCCCGGCGGGCGGCCCTCTCAAGAATGGCCCGCTTCTCGGCGTCCGAGAGCTCCCGATCCGCGATAACCTGTTCCAAAAGAACCACGGTTTCCCTCGCGTAGGCGTAGGTGATGCCGTATTCCTCCTGCAACTTCTCTATGAGGCGCGGAATGGTCTTCTCCGGCTCCGGGGATCTAAGGAGGGTCCGGTGGCATCCGGCCTCAAGGCTTAGAAGGAGTATCCGGTTTTCCCGTTTGAAAGCGCCTTTGGCGTAGTCGTGGAGGAACGCTTTGCAGCGCTTCGGGTTGTCGAGAATGCCGATGCCCCGCTCTTTTATAAGGCGGCTCAAAATAGTCCGCAAATCCGCTCCGGCCTTCATCCTACGCCCCTCGCGCCTCTCGCGCCCGCCGCGCCGTCAGGTGCCCGCGATTTTGAACCTGGAGATTTCCTGTATGAGATCATCGATGCTCTTGCTGTTTTCCTGACTTATCTCTTTTATCCTATGGATCGCGTCGCTTATGGCGCCCATGGCAACGGCGATTTCGCCCATTTCACCGGAGAGGCTCTGGGTTATCTTTTCAAGATTTTCGCCCTCGTCTATCACGTACCGGCTTTGCTCCAGCATTTCTTTCGAGGCGCGGCGCACGTTTTCGGTTATGCCGTTGGAACGGTCTATGGTCTCAAGGATGGCGCGGCTTCCGCTGTCCTGCTCCTCCACCGCGTTTCGTATGCCGGTTTCCTGCTCCGAGACGGTCGTTACTTCCCGGTCTATCTTCTCGAAGTTGTCCAGCGCCAGGGCCGTGGAATCCCGTATGCCGTTGAGTGAGGCGCGGATGCTTTTGAGCAGGTCGGATACCATCTTCGCCTGGCCGCCGGAGGACTCGGCGAGCTTGCGTATCTCGTCCGCCACCACCGCGAAGCCTTTGCCCGCGACTCCGGCGTGGGCCGCTTCAATGGCCGCGTTCATGGAAAGGAGGTTCGTCTTGCCGGCGATGCTCTGAATCATCCGGTTTATGCCCGAAAGCCTGTCGGATTCCTCCACCACGCGCTCGATGGCCTTTGAAACTTCCCGCAGCGCGGCGTTTCCCCGCTCCGAGGCGGCGATAAGGTTGGTGATGTTCCCCTCGTTTTCCTTAAGGTTCTTCGTAACCGCCGCGATATTCACGGTCATCTTCTCCACCGCCGCGGAAGACTGGGAAACGCTGCGGGCCTGGGCTTCGATGTTGGTGTTAAGGCTGTCGATGTTCCCGATAATCCGCATCATGGCGCCGTTGGCGTCGGTAACGTTGGCGCTCTGGCCGCGGGCTTTCTTCTGCACGTCTTCGGTGTTGGTCTTTATCCGCCCCGCAGCCGCGGCCTCCCGCCCCATAATATCGGTGAGGGACTGGCCGACCAGCGAGAGGCTCTGCGCCTTGTTCCGAATGGAGATTACCAGGGATTTAAGGCTCTCCTGGGTAACGCGGAGGAGGCGGGTCATCTCCGCAAGCTCGTCGTCCCCCGGTATCTGGGCAATCTCGGATCTGAGGTCCCCGTTGGCAATAATCTCAAGGGCCGCTATAGCCGCCTTAATCGGGCGGATAAACGAGGAGGCGGCGAAAAACGCGATAAGCGCCGCCAGAGCCAGCGCGGACCCCAGGGCCGCCCCCAGGGAAATAACGGCGTGGCGCTCGAAAGCCTGCACGCTTGACACTTCGTAGTCCGCGCCGATGAAGCCCCGCACCTCCCCGTTTCTGACGAGCGGCAGGGAGGCGGAAACAAAGACCCCGTACTCGTCGGTAAAGGGCTTCGTACTGATAGAGAGGCTCCGCGTCCTTTCCGCCTCGATCATATCGACTGTCGGTTCGTACACCAGAAAGTAATCCTCCGGGGAAAGCCCCCGGAACACCTCCGGCGTCTCCTCGGAGTCCAGCACGAACTTATACTCGTCGCCGTCTTTTATGATGACGTAGATATAGGCAAGGTTGAAAGAGTCGGCCAGGGTTTTCATGTCCGAGATGAGGCCGTAGTAGGTCTCCGACTGGGAGAGGCCCTCCTCCATGATGCGGCGCGGGTCAGACATGGCGGGATAGGCGTTCGCAATGAAGGTCACCACGTTACTAAGGGTTTCTCTATAGGAAGCGCGAATATAGGTAATATATCGAATGTACATGACAAGCCCGACGCTTAAAGCAACCACAACACCCAATCCCGTAAAGAGACCAAAAAAACGCGCCCTCAGACTTTTTTTCAAATCCCATAGCTCCTTTCGCCAGATTGTTTCCTATATAACAATTCCCCACCCCCTTGTCAACCACCCAGCCTCCGGCCCGTCTCCGACGGCTTCAGCATGGCCGCCTGTTGCCTCCGAGTAGTGCAACACCGTGTCCGGTTACTTCACTGGCTACTGTTGAGGCGCGGCTACGCTCGCGCGCAGCCTCCGAAGGTTCGGGGGCGCCGCGTTGTTGTACGCGGTAAGGGGCGCGGCGTGGTATGCGGACAGTCGCGGTTCGGGGCGCTTCGCAGGAAGCTTTTGTGCCTCCGCCGCCGGCGGTTCGGGGCGCTTCGCAAGAAATTGTTTAAAACCGTCGGAGACGGTGGAAATTTGGCGGGGGGCGTGTTATATTTATAGGTATGGATTATGAAACGTTTTTGATGCGTGAAACGGCGAGCCCCTCAGGGCAGAGTTCGACAAACGACAAACGACAAACGAATTGTAGGTTCCCGACCCCTAGTTATCAATAGC
>JAITHR010000089.1 GCA_031279895.1 Spirochaetaceae bacterium | reverse complement strand
TCAGCGCTTCCTATTTTGCGACTCATAGTGCAAACTACGACTGCTGGAACAGCCGGAGGCTTCCCCCAAACCCCCCATAAAGGCGACGTGCTTTGAGCAAGTGCGCCATCGAATTCCGCTGAGGCGCCGCGTCATGCGATCCCTGCACCAGAAACCCGGCCTGCCGTAAACAGCCTCCGGCTGCCCCGCAGGGGGTTTACTCTTTGTCTTTAAATGGCTATAGTGAGGCATGAGCTTAGACTATTCAGCACAAAATATTCAGATCCTTACCGGCCTTGACCCGGTGCGTAAACGACCGGGTATGTATATCGCAACCACCGGCATTGACGGGCTGCACCATCTCGTGTTCGAGGTGGTGGATAATTCTATTGACGAGGCGCTTCAAGGTTTCTGTGATACGATCCTCGTGGTCGTTGAAGACGGCGATATTGTGCGGGTCGAAGATAACGGACGGGGTATTCCGGTTGACCTGCACCCTGAAGAACAGATCAGCGCCCTCGAACTGGTCATGACGCGCCTCCACGCAGGCGGTAAATTCGACAAAAAATCCTATAAGGTCTCAGGAGGGCTCCACGGCGTGGGCGTCTCAGTGGTAAACGCCCTCTCCGAATGGTGCGAAGCCTCAGTGCATATAAACGGCGTCATCCACAGCCAGCGCTACCGGTTCGGCGTGCCGGAGGCGCCCGCGCAGATAACAGGAACCACCAGCCGACGCGGCACAGTCATCCGCTTCAAGGCGGACCCCTCGATTTTCGAGACCACCTCCTATAATTTCGACGCCCTCACCAACCGGATGCGGGAACTGGCGTTCCTTAACAAGGGCGTCAAAATCACCATCCGGGACGAACGGGCGCCGGCGCCTAAATCCCACGAATTCAGCTTCGGAGGCGGGGTGAAAAGTTTCGTCGAATACCTTAACGAGCATAAAACCGTGCTGTACAAAGAGCCGGTTTACTTTGAAGGGACGCGGGATGATGTGGAGATAGCCTGCGCGCTGCAATATAACGACGGGTTCAACGAGATAATGTACTCGTTTGTAAACAGTATTAACACCCGCGAAGGGGGGACGCACCTTGTCGGGTTCCGCTCGGCCCTGACAAGGACCTTGAACGACTTTCTCAAGAAGTCGAAGCACGCGAAAAAACTCGACGAGGCCCTGTCCGGCGACGACGTGCGGGAAGGGCTTACGGCGGTGCTGGCGGTAAAAGTGCCGAATCCCCAGTTCGGCGGGCAGACGAAGCCTAAACTGGGAAACTCAGAGGTTAAAAGCATTGTGGAAACCTTTGCGGGCGAACAGCTTGAGCGCTATTTTGACCAGAATCCGGAGGTTATAAACAATATCCTCGAAAAATCCCTCTTGGCGGTCAAGGCGCGCATCGCGGCCCGGCAGGCCCGGGACGCTACGCGCCGGAAAAACGCCATGGACAGCGCCGGGCTCCCGGGGAAACTGGCGGATTGCGCCGAGAAAGACCCGTCAGCCTGCGAGCTTTTTATTGTTGAGGGGGATTCCGCCGGCGGGTCCGCCAAAATGGGGCGGAACCGGCAGTATCAGGCGATTTTGTCCCTGTTCGGCAAGATGTTAAACGTGGAAAAGACCCGTATCGAAAAGGTGGTTACGAACGAGAAACTCCAGCCCATTATCGCCAGCATCGGCGCCGGCGCCGGAAACAGCTTTGACGCGGCCAAAATACGGTATCACAAAATTATTATCATGGCCGACGCGGACGTGGACGGCTCCCACATAAGGACGCTGCTCCTCACGTTCTTCTACCGGTACATGACCGAACTCATCGAGCGGGGGCACGTATACCTTGCTATGCCGCCGCTCTACCGGATTACCTGGGATAAAAAGTCCCAGTACGCCTACGACGACATGGAGAAAGAACGCATCCTCGCCGCTGCCCAGCAGGACGCCGGGAAGATCGGGATTCAGCGGTACAAGGGCTTGGGGGAGATGAACCCGGACCAGCTCTGGGATACCACCATGGACCCGTCCAGACGGAACATCATGCAGGTACACCTTGACGACGCGGTAGAAGCGGAGCGGATTTTCTCCACCCTCATGGGGGAAAACGTGGCGCCCCGGCGGGAGTTCATCGAAGAAAACGCCCTTTTAGTGTCCAATCTGGACGTGTAGCCCGCCTGCCGCCGCCTCCTCCCGCGGGAGGCTGCCGGCTTGCTCAAGGCATAAACGATAGATGATAAACCTAAAGGATATTCTGAAAAACACCTCGTATGCGGACACGCTGTTCAGCGAAGCGGAAAAAGCCGCCCTTGAAGCCGCGGTTGTAATGAAAGAGGCGAAACAGGGACAGGCGCCGTATATCCAATGCCTTATCCGCGGCAAAGAAATAAAACTGACCCCGGAAGAAGTAAACATGCAGCTGTTCTTACATAGGTTGATATACGAATATCACTATCCGGTGAGCAGAATTCACGTGGAAGAGCCGGTTTACTTTGGGCGGGAAGTAAAACGCGCGGACATCGTTATTTTTGATAAAGACAAACCAACCGTTCCCTATATCATTGTTGAGGTGAAATCGCCGAAGTGGAAAGACGGCAAGGAGCAGCTGCGCTCCTACTGCAACGCTTCCGGCGCGCCCCTTGCGGTGTGGACAAACGGAAAAACTATCTCCTATTACAACCGCAAAGACCCGAATTATTTTGAAGCTATCCCTGATATTCCAAACGCGGCGCAGAAACTATCCGACATCTACGCGGAACGCTGGACATATCAAGACTTAATAGAAAAAGATAAACTTGCGGCAAAAGGCATCACCTTAAAAGACGTGGTTCTCGAAATGGAAGACGAGGTGATGGCCAATTTTGGCGGCGATCATTTTGAAGAGATTTTCAAATTGGTTTTTACAAAACTGTTCGATGAAATGGAAAGCGGGCGGGACGCGAAGCGGCATCTTGAGTTTAGAAACTATGGCGATTCGGGGACGCAGTTTAAGGCGCAGATGCAGGCGCTTTTTGACAAAGCAAAGGAGAAGTGGGACGGCGTTTTTAATAAAGCCGCGCTTTTCGCGCTTGCCCCCTCGCATCTTGCAGGCTGTGTTTCGTATCTTGAATCCATCAAACTGTTCAACTCAAACCTTGAAATTGTTGATGAAGCTTTTGAATATTTGGTCAATCAGAATATGAAAGGCGATAAGGGGCAGTATTTTACGCCCCGCTATGTAATCG
>JAITHR010000050.1 GCA_031279895.1 Spirochaetaceae bacterium | reverse complement strand
CCCAGGCGGGAGAGGGCGAAAATCAGGGCCGCGTAACAGGCGCTACACGCCTTATCCTCCCGCACGGCGCGTCCGAGGCGCCGCGCTTTGCCCTGGGGCAGGGGAAAGGCCGCGCTTTCGGAACAGCGGTTCAGTTCCCGTATGCAGGCGTCCCGCACGTCCCCGCACCCGACCCCAAGCCGCGCCGAAAGCCCGATATAGGGAACCGCCGCGGCCTCGTACCCAAGCAGGGTGCAGGCCCAGGCGTCGCACAGCACCGGATCCCGCGCCGCAAAGAGCCGGCCCGCGGGAACCGGATTGCCCCCCTCCTCAAAGTCCAAATCCCCGCAGATGTTGTCGACCAGCACGAAGTCGTTTCTGACCGCGGTGTTAAGGTGCGCGATGGGCTTGTGCAGTCCCAAGGTATGAAAACGCCGCTTTTCGGTGTTGGGAATAAGCCCCTTGGCGTTCTTAAGCGCGCAGGTCAGCAGGGTTTGGCAATGCCCCTTCAGCACCGGCACGTTAATCATAAAGTCCACCTCCAAGGCCCGGTCGCAGATTGCGATGTTCATGCCTTGGCAGTCATAGGTGCGGGACCCGTCGGCTTGCAGGTTCACAAGCTCCACGCCGGTTTCGGCGGCAATATCCCTGTAGCCGCACCGCTTGAAGGCGCTGTCCGTATTGTCCCCGACCCACGAGCCTTCCATAATCGACAGGTTCGCGAATCCTTGGGCAGTAAGGTACAAAACAAGCCCCCGAATGATTTCGGGATGGGTGGTGGCGCCCTCGCAGGCGGGACGGGCCACCACCAGATTGGGCTTTATCCCCACCCGCTTCTCCCGCGCTCCGATAAGGTCCGCAAGGCGCGTTTCTTCCGCAATACGACGCGCCATCCCCTCGGGCTCGTCCCCGTACAGTACCGCAATTTCATTCTTTTCCATTTTTCCATTTTTCCATAAGCCGGCAGCGCCCAGCCTCCGGCTGTTTCATAAGCTTCCTGCGCCGCGGCTCAACGCTATTCTGACTGTCTACTTCTTTATTAGGAAAGATGCGGGGGGTCTTAGACCCCCCACGCCCCCCGTCTCCGACCCGTCTCCGACGGTTTCATAAGCTTCCGGCGCCGCGCCTGTAAGCTGTCAACGTCCGCTTACAGGCGCTCTGCATGACGCTTTTGAAACAGCCGGAGGCTGTGCCTCCGGCGCTGCCGGCTGTCAACGTCCGCTTTGCCGCGGTTCGTAAGACGCTTTTGTGCCTCCGGCGCTGCCGGCTGTCAACGACTGCTTTGCCGCGCTCTGTATGACGCTTTTGAAACAGCCGGAGGCTGTGCCACCCGCCGCCGGCGGGGTGTATTCTTCCCATGCTTTTATCTCAAGCCCCTTCTCCTTGTAGTACGCGAGGGCGTCGATAAAGGCCTTGGCGGTCTTGATGTTGGTAAAAAGAGGAATGTCAAAGTCAATCGCCATGCGCCGGATAAGGTAATCGTTTTTAAGCTCCTTCTCCCGATTGTTCTTGGGAATGTTGATGATCATGTCAACCTCCCGCCGCTTTATGTACCCCGCGATGTTCGGCTCCCGCGCTTCAAGGGGCCAGTTGAGCGGCGCAGCCTGTATGCCCTGGGATCGCAGGTACTTCGCGGTGCCTCTTGAGGCGTAAAGCTCGTATCCCATGGTAACGAGCTTGCGCGCGGAGTCCCGAAAATCAACCTTGTCCTCAAGGGGGCCCGTGGAAAGCAGCACCCGCTTTTTGGGGAGCCGGTACCCGACAGAGAGCAGGGCCTTAAGGAGCGCGTCGTTCTGGTCCGTGCCGATACAGCCCACCTCTCCGGTGGACGCCATCTCCACGCCGGTTACCGGATCCGCCCCGTGCAGGCGGGAAAAGCTGAACTGCGCGGCCTTCACCCCGACCCATTCCAGCTCCAGCGCCGACGACGGGGCGTTCTCACCGGTACATTCCGCGCCGAGCATGGCCCGAACCGCCATGCGTATCATGTTCACGCGGCTTACCTTCGAGCAGAAAGGAAAACTCCGGCTGGCCCGCAGGTTACATTCGATAACCCGCACGCGGTTGCGCTCCGCAAGGAACTGGATGTTGAAAGGGCCGGTGATGTCCAGAGCTTCGGCTATGCGGGAACTTATCTTGCGAATCTTGCGGAGTGTCTCGATATAGAGCCGCTGGGCCGGCAGAACCACCGTCGCGTCCCCGGAATGTACGCCGGCGTTCTCAATGTGCTCGGTAACGGCGTGAAAGAGTATCTCCCCGCGCCTTGCCACCGCGTCAATCTCGATTTCCTTCGAGTTCTCGATGAACTTGGAGATAACCACCGGATGTTCCGCCGATACGTCCGCCGCAAGGTTGAGATACCCCTCAAGGCTCCCGTCATCCCACGCCACGTTCATAGCCGCGCCGGAAAGCACGTAGCTTGGGCGTATCAGCACCGGATAGCCCGCGTCAGCCGCGAAAGTCTTCGCAGACGCCAAATCCGTAAGCTCCTTCCAGCGGGGCTGTTCAATGTCCAGAGCGTCAAGAAGCGCGGAGAACTTGTTCCGGTCTTCAGCCATGTCAATAGAGCGCGGCGGGGTGCCGTAGATACGGACGCCCGCGTGGTAGAGACCGGTGGCAAGGTTATTGGGAATCTGGCCGCCCATGGAAAGGATAATCCCGTCCGGGCGTTCGCGGTCGTGAATGTCAAGAATGCGCTCAAGGCTCAGTTCCTCAAAATAGAGCCGGTCGCACATATCGTAATCGGTGGACACGGTTTCCGGGTTGCAGTTTACCATGATGGCGCACCTCCCCAGGCTTCGGGCGGTTTCCACCGCGTTTACACAGCACCAGTCGAACTCCACGCTGCTTCCGATGCGGTACGCGCCGGAACCCAGGACCATAACCGCCTTTTCCGAAGGCGCCACGTCGTCGCTACCGCCGCCGTAGGTCATGTAGAGGTAGTTGGTCTTCGCGGGGTATTCCGCCGCAAGGGTATCTATCTGTTTTATGGCCGGACGGATGGCAAAGGATTCCCGCAGAGCGCGGATGTCCTTTTCCGTGCGCCCCAGGAGTTCTCCGATACGCCCGTCAGAGAACCCCAGGCGTTTGGCGTCGCGGAGTATCTCTTGCTCCGGCTCCCCGTCAGCGCCGGAGAGTTCCCGCAGCCGCGTCTCAACCGCAAGAACGCGGGCGATTTTATGGAGGAACCACCGGTCTATCCTGGTGAGCCTGTGTATCCGCTCTACTGACCAGCCCTGGGAGAGGGCGCGGTAGATGACGAATATCCGGCGGTCAGTGGGCTTTAAAAGGGCCTCCCGTATGTTCCCGACCCCGCCGGCACCGCAGAGCGCGTCGGATCCCGCAAGCCCGGGCGCGCCTATGCCGGTCATGCGGAGCGCCTTCTGGAGGGCCTCCTCGAACCCCCGCCCGATGGACATAACCTCTCCCACGGACTTCATCTCGGACCCTATCCGCGCTTCCACGTTCTTAAACTTCGTGAGGTCCCAGCGCGGCACCTTTACCACGCAGTAATCGAGCGCCGGCTCGAAACACGCGGCAGTGGCTTTGGTTACGCGGTTCTCGATGTCCGCAAGGGAATAGCCCAGGGCCAGTTTCGCGGCCACAAACGCCAGCGGGTAGCCGGTGGCTTTGGACGCGAGGGCGGAGCTGCGGGAGAGGCGGGCGTTTACCTCGATAATCCGGTACTCCTCGGACGCGGGGTCAAGGGCGTACTGGATGTTGCACTCCCCCACGATGCCCAGGTGCCTGATGACTTCAAGGGCTATCCGCCGCAGTTTGTGGTATTCGCTGTCATTGAGCGTCTGGGACGGGGCCACCACGATGCTCTCTCCTGTGTGGATGCCCAGGGGATCGAAGTTTTCCATGTTGCAGACCGTTACGCAGTTGTCATAGCAGTCCCGCACCACTTCGTATTCGATTTCTTTCCAGCCCCCAAGCCACTCTTCCACCAGCACCTGCGGCGCGTAGGAGAAGGCGCGGTCGCACCGGCGCCGGATGTCCTTCTCGTTTCGGCAGATACCGGATCCGGCGCCGCCCAGCGCGTAGGCCACTCTGACCATAACCGGATACCCGATAGCGGCTGCTGCCTCGACCGCCTCGTCGGTGGCGGATGCCGCGATGCTTCTGGGGGAAACCGCGTTGATTTCATTGAGCCGCGCCACAAAGCGCTCGCGGTCTTCAGTGTCTTCAATGGCTTTAATCGGGGTGCCGAGCACCCTGACCCCGTATTTGTAGAGGGTCCCTTCCCGATCAAGGGCTACTCCGCAGTTAAGGGCGGTCTGGCCCCCGAACGCCAGGAGAATTCCCTCTGGACGCTCCTTTTCAATGACCTGCCGCACGTATTCCGGCAGCACCGGCAGAAAATAGGTCGCGTCCGCCATCCCCTCGCTGGTCTGAATCGTGGCGATATTGGGGTTGAGAAGCACGGTCCTGATGCCTTCCTCTTTCAACGCCTTGAGCGCTTGGGAGCCGGAGTAATCAAATTCTCCGGCCTGCCCGATTTTAAGCCCCCCGGAGCCAAGCACCAACACGCTGCGGACCCGATCTTTCGTATATGTTATCATATTTTTTACCCGTCGCTTTGCGAAACACCATACCACACAGCCTCCGGCTGTTTCAACACAGCCTCCGGCTGTTCCGGCATGGCCGCCCAGCCTCCGGCTGTTTCAAACATGGCCGCCTGTTGTTTCCGAACGGTGCAACACCTTGTCCGGTTAGCGGGCTTGCACGGACCAGGCGCGGCCCGTCTCCGACGGTTTCAGCACTGTTGTTTGCAAATGGTGCAACACCTTGTCCGGTTAGCGGGCTTGCACGGACCAGGCGCGGCCCGTCTCCGACGGCTTCAGCACTGTTGTTTGCAAATGGTGCAACACCGTGTCCAGTAAGCGGGCTGGTTGCTGCGTAGGCGCGGCTCCGCTCTCGCGCAGCCTCCGACGGTTTGTGCGTTGTTATGCGCGGTAGCCGGCGGCGGTAAATCATTTACTAATCTATACTTACTACGCCGTATCCACAGGATTCCGCCCCCTCTCCGGCGGTTATACACCGGTATTTCCGTCACAGAAACACGTATTTCCGTCCTGGAAACACGTATTTCCGC
>JAITHR010000046.1 GCA_031279895.1 Spirochaetaceae bacterium | reverse complement strand
TCATAAGCGTCCTGCGAAGCGCCCCGAACCGGGCAACGACAGACAAGCTGCCTCCGGCGGCTGGGGGGTCATAGACCCCCCAAACCCCCCACTGCGGCTTCCCGCGCCGCACCCCGAACCGCCTCCGGCGGTTCCATAAGCTTCCTGCCACGCGCCCCGAACCGGGCAACGACAGACAAGCTGCCTCCGGCGGCTGGGGGGTCATAGACCCCCCAAACCCCCCACCGACGCGAGACGCGCCCCGCCCCGAACCACGCGCCGCCCCTTACTACGCACAACAACGCACGGCTCCCGAACCGCCTGAGACGGCGCGAAGCGTAGCCGCGCCTGGGCAGCACTGACTCGCTCACCGGACAAGGTGTTGCGCTACTTGGAGGCAACAGGCGGCCATGCTGAAGCCGTCGGAGACGGCGCGAGAGCGTAGCCGCGCCTAAGCAGCAGCCAGCGAAGTAAATGGACACGGTGTTGCACCGCTTTGAAACAACAGGCGGCCATGCCGGAACCGTCGGAGACGGGCCGGAGACTGCGCCCCGAACCACGCACCGCCCCGAATAACGCGCAACAACGCACAAACCGTCGCAAGCTGCGCGAGCGTAGCCGCGCCTCAACAGCACTGATTTGCCCGGCGGACACGGTGTCGCACCGTTTGGAAATAACAGGCGGCCATGCCGGAACCGTCGGAGACGGGCCGGAGGCTGCGCCCCGAACAACGCGCCGCCCCTTACTACGCACAACAACGCACAAACCGTCGCAAGTTGCGCGAGAGCGTAGCCGCGCCTCAACAGCACTGATTTGCCCGGCGGACACGGTGTCGCACCGTTTGGAAATAACAGGCGGCCATGCTGAAACAGCCGGAGGCTGCGCCCCGAACCACGCCCCGCCCCTTACTACACACACCAACGCGGCGCTCCCGAACCGCCCGCCGTTGCGCGAAGCGTAGCCGCGCCTGGGCTGTGCCAGCCCGCTCACCGGACAAGGTGTTGCACTACTCGGAGGCAACAGGCGGCCTTGCCGGAACAGCCGGAGGCTGGGCGGCCATGTTTGAAACAGCCGGAGGCTGGGCGGCCATACTGAAACCGTCGGAGACGGGGCGGGGGAATTATCGGGATATTTTCGTAGAAATATTTAAAATAAGCTTTAAATGTATATATCATTATATATATTTTAGAAAGCCAAAGGAGGAATTCCCATGGAGAAAACTTTTGTGGAACGGATGCATACGTCCCTTATGAACCTTAAAAAAGAAATTGTTTCAAACCTTATCGCCAACAACGAGAATTTTAAGGAAATCGTGGAGGGCATGGATCCTAAAGATTTGGCGGATATCGCCTCTGACGATATTGACCGCAAGATGATCGAGGCTATCGGCTCCCAGGAGCTGAAACGGCTCAAACTTATCGATTCGGCGCTGACGCGGATCCAGCAGGGGAAATACGGGCTGTGCGTAAAATGCGGCAAACGTATCCCCCAAGACCGGCTTGAGGCCATACCCTACGCGCTTATGTGTATAGAGTGCAAGACCAAAGAGGAACGCCGGAACCGGTAGCCGCCGGAAGGGGGCGCCCGCCGTTTTTCGCGCATATCAAGAGTTGGAGGTTTATTCCGATAGTATAGTATGACAGAGAGGAGCCTTTCCATGGTTAAAGAGGTTAAAGAACGATATTTCCTGTCCGCCGAACCGGAAAAGAAAGCGACGGCGCGGGACATTCCGCGCCGGCGCGAAACGCTCTGTGCGGCTATTCTGCTCTTCTGCGGGAGGATCCTCTGGGCCGGAGATATTGCCGCGTATGTTGACCTGGGGTTTTCAGCGGACGGCGCGATCTATATGTTCGCCCAGTACGGCGTACAGGCCGGTACGCTCAAGCCATGGGCCGACCTTTTTGTTGTTGACGTGGTACAGAATAATTTTGCAGGCGGCGGCAAAGTGTCTTTTGTGCATGACGCGCCGGTTATAGCGGGGCAGGACGGGTCCGGCGCGCTCTACAGGCTCATCGCCCGCAACGCGGCGCTGGCCGAGCGGTACGGGGTAAGCTACCTCCTCCAGGGCCAGGCGCTCTATATGGCGCTGGATGACGGGAACAGGACATCCCCTGTGGGAGAGATTATCGAGTTTCGGGACTTTAAGACCAACGGCTACTACCGCGCCCAGCTGGTTCCCCGCATCGAAGGCTCCGGCTCCGCTCTGGCGTCTTCTTTTTATATTACCCTTGAACGCACCGCTTGGGACGGCGCCCGAAAAACGTATATGGTAGGAAATCCGCAGATACGGCGCCCCCTTATAAGTTCGTACCGAATTAGAAAGGTTATGGTGGCGCCGCGGGACGGCTCCGTTGTGTTTGTTATCGAGATGCGGAAACTGGGCGCCGACGGCATGGACATTCGCTATATGGTGGAAGCCCTGCGCCTGTAACCGAAAGCCGGGGGCATGAAACCGGTACTCTGTAGAAATTTTTTCTGCATTATAGAAAGTTTTCCAAGGTTTTAATAGAACCGGAGAAAAACGGTAAGGAGATTAGTATGGCGCCATTATCTATTCCGTCGCCCTCGTCTTCAAGGGAAGATATGCTTGCTTTGGGAGCCCTTGTTACCCGCCTTGATCCGGGGGTTACCCCCTTTGCGGAGGCGGACACGTATTCCCTGCACGTTTCAGGCGGCGAATATAACGTTGCCGCCAATCTTGCCTCCTGTTTCGGCCTCAAAACCGCCGTGGCCAGCGCTCTGGTCGAGTATCCTATCGGGAAGCGCGTCGAGCGGGCCGTGCGGAAAGCGGGCGTAACCGGCTATTACACGCGGTTCGCCTTTGACGGGGTGCGGGGGCCTAACATGGCGATTGTGTGGAGCGACCGGGGGCAGGGGGCGCGGGCTCCGGTGGTGTTTTACAACCGGTCAAACGAGGCCGCCGCCCGTCTCAAGCCGGGGAGTTTCGACTGGAACGCCGTCTTTGCCAAAGGGTTCAGGTGGTTTCACTCAGGGGGCATCTTCGCGGCCCTCTCTCCCACCACTTCGGAACTCGTGATTGAGGCTATGGAAGCTGCGCGGAAAGCCGGCGCGGTCGTTTCGTTTGACCTTAACTATCGGGCGAAACTCTGGGCCGTTGCCGCAGCCGAGCAGGGCCTAAGCGCGGCGCGTGCCGAAGAGGGCGCCGCGAAGACCCTGCGGAACATTGTCCGCCACGTTGACGTGCTGGTGGGGAACGAGGAAGACCTTCAAAAGGGCTTGGGCCTCCGCGGTCCCGAGGCGGAATCCAAGGGCAGGCTGGATCCGTCGGCGTTTTTCGGCATGATAGCGCAGGTAACGAAGGACTTTCCCAACATAAAAGCGGTAGCCACCACGCTACGGGAGGTTCATTCCGCCAACCGCCACCGGTGGAGCGCGGTGTTGTGGCTGGACGGCAAAAGTTATACGGCCCCTACCTGCGATCTGGATGTATACGATAGGGTAGGCGGGGGCGACGGCTTTGCGGCGGGGCTTTTTTACGGATTTCTCACCGGCAAAACGCCGGAGGAAGCGCTGAAGCTCGGATGGGCGCACGGGGCGCTCCTTACCACCACGCCGGGGGACACGTCTATGGTAAGTCTGGATCAGGTTGAGGCTTTTGCTCAGGGCGGGTCGGCGCGGATACAGCGATAGGCGCGGAAAAACAAAAAACCCGATGCGGAACATCGGGTTTTTTGTATGTTAAGGCGGGCGGCGTTTACTCAATAACCGCGATAACATCCGCCATTTTGAGAATAAGGTGTTCCACGCCTTCAATCTTCACTGCGGTGCCGGCATATTTATCATACATAACCTTTTCACCCGCTTTGACCTTGATTTTCTCGGCGTCATCGCCTACCGCTACCACAAGACCGGTCTGGGTTTTTTCTTGGGCCGTATCGGGGATGATAATTCCGCCGGCGGTCTTTGCTTCATTTTTTTCAAGTTTCACCATGACCCGATCTGCTAAAGGTTTCACATTCATGTTTATCCTCCGTTTGGTTTAATTATGATGAGTAAAATATACCAAAAAAGCCGACGATGGTCAACCGCCCCTGCCGCACGTTACGCTTTATGCGGGGCTTTAGCCGCCCCGCCCGCGGCGCGTTGTTCCGCGCTTTTTCCGGCGCCGGCTGTTTCTTTCCTACTCCAGCGGCGGGTAATAGCCGATGCTGTCTCTGCCGGAGCGTTCCATAAGATACACTTCCGCTTCCACCGGAAGATAGGCCCTGCCGAAATCAGTGGGGAGCTGAGAGCGGTAACTGAGAATATAGGAGCCGCTGGGACGGGAAGCTATGCTTCTAACGGTTCCCCCGATGCCCGAAGGCCGGTACAGGGACATCACCTCCCCGCCGGTCTGACCGCACAGATAGCGGATTTTCTCGTCCGCAAGGCCGTCCCCCAGAATTATCGCGTGAAACACAATACCGTTATTTGCAAGGTACGCCCCAAGCTCCGCCAGACTGTACTGCTCGAACGAAAGCTCTCCCAGGCTGCCTGCGCCCACAAAAAGTACGGCCCGTTTTTTCTCGCCCGCAAGCAGGTCCGTGGCCGCAAGGCGCAATCCCAAATCAAAGCGCCAGCGCGGAGTATACGCGCCGGCGTTTCCCCGCGCCGCCACAGACACCCCGTTTGCCAGCCGCTCTTTAACCGGCTGCTCTCCTGCCGAAACAAGGGAAACCACACTTCCCGAGAAATTGTCCGCAATGTCCCGCATGGCCCGCACAAGGTCTTCCTGTAATGCGACGGTGTTGCCGGAGCGTTCCATAAGAATCGCTATATCAGCGCTCTCGGACCGGTAGCCCGCGCCGAGAAAGTTCTGCTCCAACACGGCCCGTCCCTTCTCACTCAAAAGAAAATTCCCGCTGTCAAGGCCCACAATAGGACGGCGGAGCCGGTCTTCTACTGAAATCTCCACGGTAATCAAGGGGAAACGCTCGGAAATCACCCTATCTATCTGCACGAACAGTCCTGAGGCCATATCCGTAAAACGAGTCATCACCGAAACCTCGTCGCCTTGAAAGTTTGCCGCCATGATATTGCCGTTCCGGTCGATTTCAGCACTGACAATCCGCACGCCGGAGTTGCCCGCCACCCCCAGTTCCCGAATCACCGCCGAGTTCACGTCAATGGCCATAATCCGGTTGGTGTCCGCCACAAGGAGTCTGCCGTCAGAGAGAAACCGGAGGCTTTCCGGGCCCGTGAGTCCGGTTTTGACCAAAATCCCCAGGTACGTCCCGTTTCCGTCAAATATAGCGATCTGCCTGGCCGCTCCGTCGGCCACATACACCCGCCCGTCTTTGGCCGCGATGCCCGTGGGGGAAAGAAACCCCTGAAACTCCGCACTTTTAAAGCCGAATGAAAGGATAAAAGCCCCGTCCGGATCGAACTTGGAAACCCGCCGGTTCCCGTAATCCACCACATACAAATACCCCGCCTCGTCTACCGCGAGGTTCTGGGGGCCCACAAACTGGCCGTCCCCGTTCCCCTTTGATCCGATGTAATACTGCCAGTCCCCGTTACTGTTAAGCGCGCTTACCCGTCCGCCCCGGTATTCGGAAAGAAACATCCTGCCGTCGTTTCCCCGCACCAGGTCATAGGGACGGTCGAAGCCGTTAAGCGGCCCGCGCTGGCGCTGGCGGATGACGCCGTTCACGTCAACCCGCACCAGCTCGTTGCTCCCGTAGGCCACAATCCACGCGCTTCCGTCTTCCAACGGCAAAACCGCCGTGGGGTGCCGGTAATAAACCATATCGTTGGATTTGCCCGGATACCTGCCGGATTCCACATACCTCACCCCGTCTTCCGCAATGGGAAGAAGGCTGCGCCGGTTCCGCACCGTCTCGATACGGCTATTAAGGAGGAGCGCCTCTCCTGCTGCGGGAGGGTATTCTGCCACTGCCGAACGCCACTGCCGTATAGCGGTTTCTTCCAGTCCCGACCGGTAATAGGCCCTGCCAAGCCAGTCCAGAACGAGAGGCTTCCCCGGACTAAAAGAAAGCGCCCGCTCAAAAGAGAGTATCGCCTCGTTAAAAGAGAAGCGGTTATAGGCCTGGACCCCCACGCGGAACTCTTCTTGGGCATACAGGGCGTTTATATCCGTGCCGCCGTACTGCTGCTGGGCCGCCAGAAACGCCGGCGCTAAAAAAAAGCACCTGCAGACCGCTTGTAGGACATACCGCCGGATGATACCGAACCGGTTCATCCGGCCTCTCCCGCGACAATTTTAATATGATTTCTGATTTCTTTTTGCTGGGGCGCCAAATCCAGAGCCCGCCTTAACCAGTTGACGGCTTCGGTGGCATTGCCGTTTTTGAAATAGGCCCACCCAAGGGAATCAAGGTAAGAGGGGTTTTTGGGGTTTATATCCACCGCTTTTTTGCAAAACAAAAGTCCTTTCTGCACGTCCATGGCGGTATCCACCAGAATATAGCCCAAGCCGTTTATGGCGGTGGCGTTGCTGTTATCCATCTGGAGCGCCTTTTTATATAAATCCACCGCTTTTTGGTACTGCCGCTCTGACCAGGCGGTATACGCCAAAATCGTATAGAGCTGTACCGACTCAAAGCCTGTTTCCCCCAGCCGCTCAAGCTCGGATTCCGCCATCTTCGCCCGCTTGGTAATGACGTAAATATACGCCAGGGTTATCCGGCACTGATAGACCCGCAGCGTGTCGCGGGAGCCGGTTACTACCTGTTCCAAATAGAGGAGCGCCTCGTCGAACTGCTCCAGTTTGGTGTAGCATAATCCCAGATAATACGAGAGTTCCTCGTTTAGAGTTTCCTCTTCCGGCTTTACCTTCTCAAGCGTCGTAAGAAACACCTGGAGCGCCATCTCCCAGCGCTTCATGTTAAAAAGCCTTATACCTTCCTGTAGCGTTCCTACCATAGTACAGTCCCTCCTACTATCGGTTATTTCTATTGTTTTCATACCGTTATGTTCCTTTGTTTTCATGGTCGTTAGTGCGCGGCGCTTCTTCCGGTCGGGGGGACACGCCGGCGTATGCCGGCGCGGAGATACAGAGATCCTGCCGCACAACCGGATGAATGAACACGGGGCTGACGGATACCAGATTCCGCGCCACCGCATCCCCGTCGGACCCCGGTTCCGCCTTCGTTACAATATCCCCGAAATTAACGAGCCCGTATTTCTTGCCGTCCCGTGTGTGAAACAGTTCAAGATTATCCTTATACCGCCGCAAAGAGGGAAAGGTGGTGGCTATCCCGTCCGGACGGGGGATATTGGGAATATTCACGTTGATAAACGTGTCGGGCCTCCAGAGACCCGCGAGCCACCCAAGCCGCTCCACCGCGAAATCCACCGTCTCCTTCCAGTAAAACGGCGGCTTTCCCACCAAAGAGAGGGCCACCGACGGAATGCCGTACAACGCCCCCTGCCGGGCTGCCGCGGCGGTGCCGGAATAGAGAATATCGGTGCCGATATTCGCGCCCGCGTTGATGCCGGAGACCACCAGATCGGGCGTAACCGAAAGCGCCCCCAGCACCGCCAGCATAACGCAGTCCGCCGGGGTTCCCGAACAGGCCCAGTCTCCTGTGTTCCGCTCGCTTAGGGACAGGGGGCCGGCCAAAAACGAGATGGCTTGGGACACGCCGGAGCGGTTGGTGTCCGGGGCAAGCACGTATACCCTATGCTCCCCCCGCTCCCGCAACGCCGCGGCAAAAGCAACCAGGCCCTCGCCGTCTATTCCGTCGTCATTAGTCAGTAGTATATTCATGGAACCTCGTATTTTTCGCGCAACCCTCTTCGCGGCGGCGCGGACTCCCGTGAAATCCCCTTACCGTTCGCCTGAATAAAAATCGCGCTCCTCTTAATAATTATCTACATAATCCCGATTTTCTTTAGCGGTTACCGTCTCCGACGGTTCCATAAGCGTCCCGCTTAGCGCCTGTAAGCAGTCAACGATTGCTTTGAGCCGCGCCACAGGACGCTTATGAAACAGCCGGAGGCTGCGGCTGGTCGGGTTTACTCTCTTAAAAGACGCGCTCCCGATCCGAGCCGCACCCTATAAATTACCGGATGGAAACCGAATATCCTTTCGTAATCATCAAGGCGGCGCGTGTATTCCTCGACGGCGCTCTCCCGTATAATCGTATAGGTGCAGCCTCCGAACCCTTGGCCCGTCATGCGGGAGCCAAGCACCCCGTCAATCTCCTGGGCGCGTTTAACCAGCCAGTCAACCTCCGGGCAGGAAACCTCGTAGAGGTCCCGCAGGTTTTCATGGGAATGAAGGATAGTTTTGGCCAGGGCCTGCGGGTCAGTTCCGGCCAGCGCCTCTTGCGCGTCGCGGACCCGCCTCAGCTCCTGAATAATGTGGGTGTTGCGCCGCCGTATGTTTTCCGGCAGGATGCCCGCGAGATCCGTAAGGTCCGCAACAGCCGCCTCCCGCAGGCTTGCCCGCTGCTTTTTACTGCCCAGAATCTCAAGGCCCTTGCGTATGGCCCGCCGCCGTTCCCGCAGCTCCTCTTCCACGCCGGCCCTCGGAACGCGGGAATCGGTGAGCAGTATCGTGTAGTCCGAGAGAATAGAGGCAATCGGCGTTACTTCCATCGTGGTCTCGTCAGCAAGGACGAAACAGTTTTCAAGGGCGTACAGCGCGATAAGATAATCAATCGGGGGATTGGATTTGCCGAAAAATCCTTTCTGCGCCGCTAAAAGGGCGCTTACAAGCGTCCGGTCGTCAAGCGGGACTTTGAAAAGCTCCCGCAGGGCAACCGCTGCGGCGATTTCTATCGCTTGGGAAGAGGCGAGGCTGACGTGCTGGGGGATATTGCCCCACAGGGAGAAGTTAAGCCCCTTTACCGGACAGCCGAGTTCCACGAACAGATAGATGGCAACTTTGATGTAATTGGCCCACCGGTCTTCCCGTTTATATTTAAGATTGGCAAGAGAGGTGCGCTTCCGCTCCTCCGAGTCTGCCGCGTAAAAGCGCAGTGAATTATCTTTACGGGCGCTTACCGCCAGTTGGACGCGCCGGTTTATCGCGGAGGAGAGGAACAGCCCGGCCTTGGGCTCCCCGTGTTCTCCAAGGTAGTGAACCCTCCCCGGGGCTTCCGCGATAACCACCGCTTCAGATCGGTCGGCCTCTAAGTCGTACTCCTTACGATGGATGGGACCGATATGCACCATGATGAACTCCTCGCTACAAGCTTACCCGAACAATTCCTATGTCGAGCCTGCCTCAGTGATAGGCGCGTGGGTTTTCACGAAACGCCCTCTACAACCCTCCAAAAGGAAAACGGCGCGGGTTTCAAGCCGCACGAGGGGTGTTTTCCTTTTTTACTATACCACTAAGCGGGCGGTTCGGTCAAGAAATATCCC
>JAITHR010000185.1 GCA_031279895.1 Spirochaetaceae bacterium | reverse complement strand
CGGAAATGAATCTTTCCAGGACGGAAATGAATCTTTCCAGGACGGAAATGAATCTTTCCAGAGCGGAAATGAATCTTTCCAGAGCGGAAATGAATCTTTCCAGGACGGAAATGAATCTTTCCAGGACGGAAATGAATCTTTCCAGAGCGGAAATGAATCTTTCCGGGCCGGGCGGCGACTGCTTTGCCGCGGTATCGGGAAGCCGTTTGAAACAGTCGGAGACTGCGGAGACGGCGGCGCCTGTACGCAGTCGACGTCCGCTTTGCCGCGCTTTGCAAGACGCTTATGTGCCTCCGCCGCCGGCGGGAGGCTGGCTGTTGAAACGGTAGCCTATGCTTCGTATCGTCTCGATACGGCTGCCCGCACCGCCCAGCTTCTTGCGGAGACCCAGGATCTGCACGTCCACGGAGCGGTCCGTTACCGGATAGTCCGCGCCGTGTATTGCCGTGATAAGGTCACCCCGCGAAAACACGCGGTCAGGGTTGCTCAGGAAGTGATAGAGCAGGGCAAACTCGGTGGCCGAAAGGCGCAGGCGCCGCTCCCCCTCAAACGCCTCGTAGCGGACCGGATCCGCCGTTAGCGCGCCCTGCCGCACGGCTCCAGCTTCCCGCGCCGGCGACGCGGCATCCTCAACGCGCCGTAACGCCGAGCGTACCCGCGCCGCCAGCACCTTCGGGCTGTAGGGCTTCACCACGTAATCGTCGGCACCAAGCTCAAGGCCCGCCACCATGTCCGACTCCTCCGCTCTGGCAGTGGTGATAATCACCGGTAGCCCCCGGAACCGGTCGTTCCGCCGTATCTTTTTAAGGACTTTGAAGCCGTCGGTCTCCGGCAGCATGAGATCCAGTATCACGCAGTCCGCCCCCTCACGCTCCAAAAGCCCCAGACCGGCCTCGCCGGTGCCGGCAACCATGAGGCGCCAGCCCTCCCGCGCAAACGCGAGGTCGAGGAGCGCCTGAATGTCCTCGTCGTCTTCTATAATAAGGATCGCGGGCTTTCCCACATCCGCCTCCTTGGGTATTCCCCGTACCGCCGCGCCGAAAACAGCGCCCGTAAAAGCGCGGGCCCGCTACCGGTTGAGTTCCTCATGGACCCCCTCGACAAGATAAATCACGGCCTCGCAGATATTCGTGCCGTGATCCCCCAGCCGCTCAAGAAAGACGGACGTGTTCAAAAGCCGCACCGCCTTTTTTACCAGATCCGGGCGCTTCTTCATAAGGGAGAGAATCTCCTCGGTAAGGCTCTTGTGTTCCCTGTCGATAAGGTCGTCGAGCAGCGCCGCTTCCCGGGCCGCCTTCGCGTCCTGGGTAAGGTACGCGGACACCGCGGCGTGTATCATCTCCCGACCTATCTCCGCCATGCGCTCAAGGCGTTTCGCGGACCGGAACGCCGGCTCTTTGGAAAGTTTTACCGCGGCTTTGGCAAGGTGGACCGTGTGGTCCCCCATGCGCTCAAGGTTGCTTGTGATTTTGAAGGCAGTAACCAGCTCCCGCAGGTCCCGCGCCACAGGCTGCTGGGTGGCGATAAGGATGGCGGCCTCGTCTTCGAGCGCGATCTGCATGGCGTTTACCTCCGCGTCCCGCGCCCGGACTTCCCGCGCAAGCGCTTTGTCGCTGGTGCGGAGCGCGGTGAGGGCCTTGTCCAGATCTTCCGCGACCGTGGAGGCCATGCGTAAAATGCCGTGGCGCAGGCGCTCAAGTTCTTCGTTAAACAATATACGAGTATCCATAAGGTATCATACCACCCTTTCTCCCGCGGCGCCACCTTCCGCGTCGGCGCGTATTGACCGGTCGGGAGAAGCGCGGTATGGTGGAGAGCGCAAGGAGACGGAAATGCGGAGAAAAGATCGGGAGATTACGGATATTGACGCGATAATACGCATTATCGACCGCTGCAAGGTGTGCAGGCTCGGGCTTTCGGATAATGCCGTGCCCTATGTGGTGCCGCTTAATTACGGGTACGCCTTTACAAACGGAGAGCTCACGCTCTTTTTTCACGGCGCGCCTTTGGGCCGGAAAGTTACTATGATACGCGCCAACCCCGAAGCCTGCTTTGAGATCGACCGGCCCGTGGGCGTGGTGAAGGCGGGAACCGTCTGCGCCTGCGGATACGCCTTCAAAAGCGTCATAGGGTTCGGGGAGATACGGATACTCGAAGACCCCGGGGAAAAGCGGCGGGCCCTGCGCCGTATCATACGCCATCAGATAGGCGCCTCGGCGCCGGCGCAGCTTCCCGCCGCCGTACCGCATAACCTGCTCGTTTTTCAAATGAACGTGCGGGAGTTTACCGGCAAACAGCGCCTGTACGCGAGCCGCCGCTAAGGGGCCGACGCAAGAGGGAGGCGCGGGCCGGCTCCCGAAGAGAGAAAAGCGGGACTTTAGTATATATAAAGAATAATGAATGAATGTTTTAGAGATTATAAAACTGACGCGGCGCATTGGATTACCCTCGCTTCAGGCGAATTGTATCCTGATATATTGACCGATGCCCGCAAATTATACGGTCCGGTACTTGAATTGTTTGGGCAGTTATTAAAAACGTCTGAAAGCTCGAAACGATTATTATTGGAAATCGCCGCTATTTCAGAGCAATGGATGCGTATTCAATTATCCCGTGTTTTCAGAAAATACGTCAGTCCCAATACTTCTGTGGAAATGCTGAAACAGAAAAGAAAAGCCCAATGGATTTGTGATGAATTCGGCACGTATTTTAGACCGATAGCGGAGGTACAAAAAGCTTTTGCTTCAAGGCCAATGCCGGACGAGGCTTTATGCGCTGTTTTATGGGAATATAAAGACAGAGGCTCAAAAGGTTATGATATGACTGAAAAAATGTTCGAGTTATTGAGAAGTAAATTCCCTTCATACACCATCACCGGGCCGGAAAGAGCCGGACGCGATATTTTATCAAAACCGCCGTAAAACCCCGCCCTTTAGGGCTGGGGATATAAGGCGGCACAGCGGTAAAAGATAGGTTGGAAATCATTTGACATGTACGAAAAGATAGGTTAGAATAAACG
>JAITHR010000128.1 GCA_031279895.1 Spirochaetaceae bacterium | reverse complement strand
CGAGCGTGCCGGTAACTGCCAGTACGCCGGCCGCGCCGGTGTCCAGCGTGGTGCCGGCACCGACGGTGAGGGTCTTGCCCGTGGGAACATCAGCGGTTGTACCATTGATCGTAATGTTGATGATTTGCTCTACGTTGTTGACAACGGCAATGGTGAACGTGTCAGTAGCCGCGAGGGTCAGGAGCAGGGTTTGCAGGGGGCCGGCGCCGATTGTTTTGGTGACCTTTTCCGTGGTCCAGTAGGTTACGGTGCCCGCGGCATAGTGAATCTCCCCGACAGCGGTAACAGAATCGGCATCAGCCACAACGGTAAAGACACCGTCCTCGCCGCTGGCTGCGGGCGGGAGCCACGTGTCCTCCGGCGGCGGCGCGGGAATGTCCGTAACATCGACCACCTTAGGCCCGTTTGCCACGGGAATTTCGGCAGGGGGGTTTTCGGTAGCGGTGAGCTTCACCGTATCGGTGGTGGTTCCCTCAACCGCCGCGCCGTACTTGGTTGCCTGGGTGGTAAAGAACCCTATAAGGGCCGTGGTTTGTGATGCAATCGTGGTATCCGCGTCGGCGTTTGTGTACGTTACGTTGCCGGCGGCCACGTTTGCGAATTCAACCTGTTTTCCCGCAAGGCTCTTTTTAACCTGTACGGTGAACACCGCGTAATCACCGCCAGTACTGCTGCCCGGATTTGTCCGCGTTATGACAAAGTAGTCATCAGGCGATTCCGACGGATCGTCGCTCCCGCCGCCGCTGTCGCAGCCCGTCATCATAAGCCCGAATGACAGCAGCAGCGCCGCCATTCCCGTCAAAAAAAGTTTGGAATGTTTCATGTATATCCTCCTTAACGATTGATATACTTATAAAAAGCCGGCAGGTAGTAACTACTTATCAAACGACGTTTGATAGTTAAATTTAGGAGAGTTACTCCCGCCGGTTTTTTTTCTCTATACGCACTTTTTTACCTTGGTCTCCCGCCGCTACCGGCTGGGAAAGAAGCCTGCGGAGGGTAAAACATAACCAAACAAGGTTTGGTATCAGAAGGAGTTTTACCCCCCGGCGGGCCTTTTTTACCGTTTCACGAGCGTCTTACGGTGCGCGACGCCCTACGCCTTTTTCTAAACGGCCTCCCGCTGTCTCAAACCCCGCCGATGTTCGTTGAGACGCCGCGCCCCTTAGCGGTCAACGACCGCTTTGCCGCGGTATCAGGAAGCTTTTGTGCCTCCGGCGCCGGCGCTTAGGGGATGACGATTTTCACCACGTCGCTCCAGGGGCCGGTTTTCAGGTTGGTGCTGCGGTAGCGGACCGCGACGTACAGCACGTTCCCTTTCTCGTTGGGGAGGACGAGTTTGTGCGCGGCCCGCCGCGTGAGTTCCCCGTGGGGCAGCACGTCGCCGGATGCCGGCACCAGTTTGTCCGAAAAGCGCAACGGCCTGTCCGGTGTCGGCTCCCCGCCCAGCCCGAACCGCACCTCGATGATGCTGTACTGCTTTTTGCTGAAAGGCCCGGCGCCAAGGGGGTGGATTTTGGTAATATGCACGAGGCCGGACGCGCTGTACTCGATGTCGAAGCCCGCCGGCACGGTCGGTTCGGGCGCCGGCGTTTTGGTCCCGTCCGGCTCCTCGAGCCCGATCTCCGTCCACTCGGTTTTGGTGAGCGGCGGCATATTGAGCCAGTGCTTTTTGATGTACGTCATGGTGTTTTCGAGTTTGCCGAAGGTCTCGTTCATCCTCGCGGTGACGACCTTGCTGCGGTTTTCGGGCGTTGCCTGCCTGAAAGACGCTTCGGCGCCCATGAGATCGTCGGTGAGTGTCTGGAGATACGCGGGGTCAATGCCGGTCTTCGCCGCGAGAAGCGGAAGTTTGACGTTCCACGTTCGTGCCAAAGCCAGCACGTCCTCCCTGGTATCTCCAAGCCAGTTAGCCATAAAGGGCCTCCTTTGTACCGGTAAAACCGGTGTTTTGGGGTGTTTTTGGGGTGTTTCGGTATATAAAACCGTATTTTCGGCGGGGTAACACGGGTGAAGTTCCGCGGCAAAACATTGATGTTTCGGGACAAAACATTGATGTTCCGCGGCAAAACATTGATGTTTTACGGCAAAACATTGATGTTTTACGGCAAAACATTGATGTTTCGGGACAAAACATTGATGTTCTGAGGCAAAACATTGATGTTCTGAGACAAAACATTGATGTTCTGAGACAAAACATTGATGTTTTAAGCCGGACATCGGGAGGGGAAAAACCGGTTTCTTCTATAGAAGGATTATTGCCCGAAGCACCGGAGGCCGCGCCCGAAGCGGAGGGCATGACGCTTATGAAACAGCCGGAGGCCGCCGAAGCGCCGGAGGCCGCGCCCGTGTGAGGCGTAGAGGGAAGAGGAAAAAAAAGAAAAGATTTTATCGAATTGCTATTGACAACTAGAGTGCGGGAACCTATACTTCTTTTGTCGTTTGTCGTTTGTCGAAGGCCGAACTCTGCCCTGACGGGCTCGCCGTTTCACGCATCAAAAACGTTTCATAATCCATACCTATAACTATAACACGCCCCCCGCCAAATTTCCACATCCGGCGGCTGTTTTAAACAATTTCCCGCGCCGCCGTCTCCGACGGTTTCATAAGCTTCCTGCCACGCGCTCCGAACCGGGCAACGACAGACTAGCTGCCTCCGGCGGCTGGGGGGTCAAGACCCCCCAAACCCCCCACCGACGCGAGACGCGCCCCGCCCCGAACAACGCCGCGCTCCTTACTACGCACAACAACGCACGGCTTCCAAGCCGCCCGCCGCTGCGCGAAGCGTAGCCGCGCCTGAGCTGTGCAAACCCGCTCACCAGACACGGTGTTGCACCATTCGGAAGCAACAGGCGGCCATGCTGAAACAGCCGGAGGCTGGGCGGCCATGTTTGAAACCGTCGGAGACGGGCCGGAGGCTGCGGTTGACATAAGGGGGAGGGTTTGATACGGTGGTCTCTGTACAAATGGTACAAAGAGCCTTACAAAGGAGCGTTTTTTTTATGGAAACCAATTTGTTGTTTCTCATCGGCGCGGGTATCGCGGTTATTGCGGGTATCGGCGCGGGCATCGGTATCGGTATCGCTACCGGCGGAACCACCCAGGCTATCTCCCGCCAACCGGAAGCGTCGGGAAAAATTATGACAGTGTTCTTCCTTGGCATCGCCCTTGCGGAAGCGACCGCTATCTACGGGTTCGTCATTGCCATTCTCATCTTTACAAAGGCATAACGGCATAGGAGCCTCTTGTGATTGATATTTCAATCAGTACCTTCTTTATTACCCTTATCAATATCGGTATCCTCTTTCTCGTCCTGCGAAAAGTGCTGTTTAAGAGAGTAACCTGTTTCATGGAAGAGCGGGCGGACGCGGTGCGGCGCACTCTTGAAGAGGCGGAGCGGAGCAAGGCGGAAGCGGCGGACCTCCTGCGGGAATATCGGGAACACCTCAAGAACCGCGAGGAGGCGGGCGCGAAAATTATGCAGGCGGCAACCGAGAAGGCCAACGCCGAAGCGGAACGTATCGTGGCCGCGGCGCTTAGAGACGCGGAGGCCCTGAAAGCCAACGCCCGGGCGCGTATCGAAGCGGAGCAGCAGGCGGCGCTCGCGAAATTCCGGTCAGAGGCCGCGGCGCTCGTGGTCGCCGCCGCAAGCCGGATACTCCAGCGGGAACTTACCCAGGAGGACAACCGCCGGTTCGCGGGCATCCTCCTCCAGGAAATAGGAAAGCGGTAGATGTTTGCGAAAGAACGCTGGGCAGCCGCGTTTGTCAGCGCGGCGGGAGAGGACCTTGATGAGGGGCTTTCGATTTTACGGGTATGCGTCGGCGCGGCTTTGACGATTCCCGGAACCCTCTCCGGCCACGGGAGCGCGGAAAGACTGGAGAAAATCCTGCGGCGCGGCATGGAACGCGCCGGAGTCGCGGGGCCGGGGGCCGAATGCGCGTGCCGGTTCCTCACGCTTTTCGTGCGTAAAGGCCGGTTCGGTCCCGAAAACGCGGCGTCCCTGCTCGCGGAAATCGAGCGGATTCGGGATAACAAGAACGGAACCGTAACGGCGCGCCTCTATTCGGCGTATCCGGCTGACGCGGAGACTGTGGAACAGGTACGGGACTGTCTTTGGCGCGCGCGGGGAAACGCCGCCGGCGTAAAAGAAATTACCGTTATCCCCGTAGTCGCGCCGGAATTGCTGGGGGGCTACCGGCTCCAGATAGGAAGCGAATCGGTTGACGCGAGTCTGCGGTTTCTCTTGGAAGAGATGGGGTCCCGTTTACAGGCGGCTCCCTTAGAGGAAAACGCCGCCGGAGGTATGGCATGATAGGTTTTGGTGATCTCACCAAAGTTTTAGAGGAACAAATTGAGCATTGGGAAGGGAAAGCCGCGTCGGATTCCCTCGGATTCGTGGGCCAGGCCGGGGACTCGGTGGTTGTCATTCACGGATTGGACCGGGCGGTCTACGGGGAACTGGTGAATTTCGCCTCCGGCGCCACGGGCATTGTCCTTAACCTTCTCGAAGACGGGGTCGGGTGCGTGATCCTTTCGGGGGAGTCCCTGGTGAAAGACGGGGAGGAGGCCAGAGGAACCGGACAGGTCGTATCGGTTCCGGCGGGCGCCGCGCTGGTCGGGCGGGTGGTTAATCCCCTGGGCGTCCCGATTGACGGGAAAGGGCCGGTCGCGGCGGAAGCGCTGCGCCCTCTGGAGCATCCGGCGGCGCCGGTGATTGACCGCGGCGCGGTGGATACGCCCCTCCAAACCGGAATCCTCTCGGTGGACTCCATGATTCCCATAGGACGGGGGCAGCGGGAGCTTATCATCGGGGACCGGCAGACCGGCAAAACCGCCCTCGCGCTTGACGCGATTATAAACCAGAAGGGGAAGGACGTGTACTGCGTGTACTGCGCCATCGGGCAGAAGTCCTCAGCCGTGGCGTCGATTATCACCGAGTTCGAAAAGCGGGGGGCAATGGCGTATACCTTTGTGGTGCTGGCCTCGGCGTCGGACTCGGCGGCCCTGCAATACATCGCGCCCTACGCGGCGGTGGCCATGGCCGAGCATTTTATGGAGAAAGGGAAAGACGTGTTCGTGGTCTACGACGACCTCTCGAAACACGCGGTCGCCTACCGGACGATTTCCCTGCTCCTCCGGCGGCCACCGGGACGGGAGGCGTTTCCGGGGGACGTGTTCTATCTTCACTCCCGCCTCTTGGAGCGGGCGGCCAAACTCTCGGAGAAGAGAGGGGGCGGCTCGATTACCGCGATTCCCATTGTGGAAACCCAGGGCGGGGACATTTCCTCGTATATTCCCACCAATGTCATCTCGATTACCGACGGGCAGATATTTCTTGATTCCGAGCTTTTCAACGCCGGCTTCCGTCCGGCTATTGACGTGGGGCTTTCGGTGAGCCGCGTCGGGGGCGCGGCCCAAACCAAAGCGGTCCGTAAGGTTTCGGGACGCCTGCGCCTGGACCTCGCCCAATATCGGGAGATGGCGGCGTTCGCCCAGTTCGGCAGCGACCTCGACAAGACCACCAGGGACAAGCTCGCCCAGGGGGAGCGGCTTATGGAGGTGCTGAAACAGCCCCGGTACGCGCCGTTTGCCATGGAAGAACAGGTGGCGGCGCTGTTCGTGTCCCTCAACGGCTACCTTATCGACATTCCCGCGAACAAGGCGGGCGCCTTTATCAAAGACTTTCTCGCGTACCTTCGGGCGGAGCGTCCCGCGGCGCTTGAGACGATTGCCAAAACCGGAGTCCTTGACATGGAAACCGAAACGGCGCTACGGGACGCGGCGGATTTGTACAAAGAGAAGCGTATCGCTTCAGATATTTCATAGGAACAGGGAGCGGGTATGGCGAATCTACGGGACGTGCAGCTGCGGATGCGGGCGGTGCGGCAGACTTTACAGGTAACAAAGGCCATGAACCTGATTGCCACGTCGAAATTGCGGAAGGGAAGGCGGATGCTGGAAGATACGGAGCCGTTTTTCACCCGTATTCAGAAATCAATGTATGACCTCATTTCCTGCGCCAAAGGGGTGGACAGCGAGTATTTTTCCAAAAAGAGCGGGCCTGCGGACAGGGAGTCGTTTCATTCGGCGGTGGTGGTGATAACCAGCGACAAGGGGCTTGCGGGCGGGTACAACGCCAATGTGTGCCGGTACGCCGGCGCTTTGTGCGACAGGGTGAAAAATCCTTTTCTCATTCTTATCGGCGCTATCGGCTGTCGGTATTTCGCCCGTTCGCCGTACAAGACGCTGGAGAGTTTTTCTTTTAAGTCCCGCCTGCCGGATTTGGGGGACGCCGCGGAAATTACCGATTACCTTACCTCCCAGTACCTCTGGGGCATTTTTCAAGAGGTACATATCGTCTATACCCATATGTACAGCGCGGTGCGGGTGCTGCCCGCGTCGCGCCAGATACTGCCGCTTGATGCCGGGAAGATACAGGAAGGGATTGCCCAAAGCGGCGGGGAGAAGCGGGCGGAGCTTCATTTCGAGTACCTGCCTTCGGCGAAAAGCGTGTTTGACGCGCTGGTTCCCTTTTACGTAAAGGGCGTGGTGTACGGCGCTCTGGTGGAAGCCTATGCCAGCGAGCAGAACGCGCGCATGGCGGCAATGGACGAGGCGTCGAAAAATGCGGAAAAGATGCTTGAGGAGATGCAGATGCGTTATAACCGCGTGCGTCAGGCCGGCATTACGCAGGAGGTTACGGAGATTGTTTCCGGCTCC
>JAITHR010000108.1 GCA_031279895.1 Spirochaetaceae bacterium | reverse complement strand
CGCGCCAGAACCGCGCCGGTTTTGGGGTCCCGGGACCGGTGAAACAGAAACCGCGCTTCAACCAACGCGCCGGAGGGACTGTTTTCCATCTCCGCCCTGGATCCGGTAAGGAGCGCAAGCCCGTGAACGGAACACCCGTACCTGCCGTACCCGCCCGCCTTTCCGCCTGTACCCGGGGAAACCGGAAACAGGTCGGAGATAACCCTCACGCGGCCTTCCGCCTTCTCCTCCCTCTCCGCCTTCTCCGCCTCGGCTTTCTCCGCCGTCGCATCAACAGCGAAAAGAAAACTCAGAGTCGCCCGGACCTTGGGGATGCCCGCCGCGTGAGCCAGCCGCTTCAGAGCCTCCGGCGCGTCTTGGGTATCAAACGCGAAGTGGCACCACTTCGTCTCGCGCAGGGGGCACGGCCCGCTGTGGGGGCAGGGCAGCCCGGGCCGGTATCCCTGTTTCAAAAGCCCGTCCCGCGTGAGGGCCATGAACCTTCCGGAGTCCGGCGTCCCGGGCTCCACCACGAGCAGCGCCCCGCCGCGGGCGGATCGCGCCTGCAAAAGTCCCGCGCCGGCGCGGGCAAAGGCCCCGAAAGAAGCGCGTTCACGGCCCGATACCTCCCCCTCGTTAAACACGTTGAGTGCCGAAACGAGCGCGGCCTTGGGCCCGGCAAGGGGCGCGTCCAGCGCGGCCCGTATGGTCTGTATGCGCCAGGGCGAGCCGGCGCCGGCCAGCGCGCCGAAGAGCGCTTTGCCCGCGTCAAGGATGCTGCCGCTCCTATCCACGCACCGGAACTCAAGGGGCGTCTCCCGCATATCGGGACGCGCAAGCCAGAGCCCCAGTACCGTGGTAAGGGGGCCGGAACCCAGGTCCGTAATCCGGTCGCCAGCGCCGAGGGAGAGCGGGAGGGAGGGGAGGAGCCGGCAGAGCCGGTAGAGGTTCCAGGGGAGAAAATACCGCAGGTACGCGGAGCGGAAAGCCGGACGGCTCAGGTAGGAGGCCGGGCGTTCCCCGCGGCGGGCCGTGAGCAGGCCAGAGAGCGCCGCCACGTCTCCCGCAAGGCCGGCGCGGAACTTGCGCGGGAGCGGGAAAACCGTGTCCACAAGGCGGAGGAAGTCCGCGAGGCCCGCGCCGGTTTCAGGAGGAAGATGCGGGAACAGCACGCTACGTCCGCCTTTCTCTTTCCTCTCTGCCGGAGGACCCGCGGATTTCAACGGCCACCGGCACCAGGGAAAACCCCAGGTCCCGACGCGCCTTGTTGCGGAGGTACGCGATGTAGGCTTCGCTTACCGCGGCGGGGCGGGAGGCGAAAAAGATGAACTTCACCGGATTATCCGAAATCTGGGTCCCGTATTTTATCTTAAAGCGCGTCTTCGGGCCCACAGGCGGCGGATATTCGGCGAGCCACCGCTCAAGCGCCTGATTGAGGCGGGACGTGTCAACGCGCCGGACAAGCTGGCGGTACATCGTAACGCCGGTCTCAAGAAGCTTGTCCACGCCGCTTCCGTCCAGGGCGCTTATCGGAATAACGGGCGCGTACTCCATCTGGCCGAAGAGAAAGCGTATCCGGTCCGCCGCCGCTGTAGCCGCGTTTTTCACCTGCGGCATCGTATCCCACTTGTTAAGCGCGAGGATAACGCCCCGCCCCTTCTCGTGCGCCAGCGCCGCGATTTTCTTGTCCTGGTCCGAAAGCCCCTCCTGTGCGTCGATGATGAGAAACACGAGGTCCGCCTGTTCGATGGACTTAATGGCCCGATGTACCGAGTAATACTCGATGTTCTCGGTAACTTTGCTTTTCCGCCGTATGCCCGCGGTATCAAGCAGGCGGAAGCGCCGGTTCCGGTAGCAAAACCCGCCTTCCACCACGTCGCGTGTGGTGCCGGGACGGTCGCTCACCAGGGAAGCCTCCGACGAAGTAAGCCGGTTTGACAGGGTGGACTTGCCGGTATTGGGCTTTCCCAAGAGGGCTATGCTGATGGGACGGTCGGAATCGTCCGTTTCCAGACGGGAGAAATCCAGCCGGCTTATAATCGCCTGCTCCAGCTCCCGCACGTGGTCCCCGTGTTCCGCGGAAATCAGGTACACCCGCTCGAAGCCGTAGGAGAGCAGGTTCCACGCCTCCTGTTCCCGCCGGCCCCCTTCGGTCTTGTTTATTGCCACCAGTGTCCTCTGCCGGAAGGGGCGGAGAAGCCGTATAAACTCCTCGTCCTCGGCGTTGGTCTCCCCGACTTCCAGCATAAGCACGATAAGGTCCGCGCCCGCGGCGGTTTCAAGCGCCCGTTCCGTTACGAGCCGGTCAAGACCCTGCTTTTCCAGTCTGAAGCCGCCGGTATCAATAATCGTAACCGGTTTCCCGCACATAACGGTCTGCGCCGCCACCGGATCGCGGGTAACCCCCGGAGTGGGATCCGTGATGGCCCGCCGCTGGTGCGCCAGCCGGTTAAACAGGGTGGACTTCCCCACGTTGGGCCTTCCGACCAGCGCCACTTTCGGAACATTCCGATAGGTTTTCGTAATTTCAAATTCTTGCATAACTTTTTATACCCTTTCCCGCCCACTATCTCAACCGTCTCCGACGGTTTCAAACAGGGCCGCCTGTTGCTTGAGGGTGGTGCAACACCGTGTCCGGTTACGTTACCTGCACTGTTGAGGCGCGGCTACGCTTCGCGCAGCGGCGGACGGTTCGGGAGCTATGCGTTGTTGTGCGTAGTAAGGGTCGGGTCGTTGTTCGGGGCGCGGGGCGTCTCGCACTACCGTGGGGTTTGGGGAGACCGGCCTCCCCAGCCGCCGGGGGTCTCCAAACGGCTTCCCACTCCGCGACTCTAGGCGGTCTTTGCCGGCTTCGCCGCGGTATCAGGAAGCTTTTGAAACAGCCGGAGGCTGCGGCATCCGGTATACCTTTTGGGACATCCGGTATACCTTTTGGGGCATCCGGTATACCTTTTGGGGCATCCGGTATACCTTTTGGGGCATCCGGTATACCTTTTACGACAAAAGGTATACCTTTCAGGACAAAAGGTATACCTTTTACGACAAAAGGTATACCTTTCAGGACAAAAGGTATACCTTTCAGGACAAAAGGTATACCTTTTGCGACATCCGACAGACGGCGGCTGTTTCATAAGTTACCTGCGAAGCGGCTTGAAAGCCGGCAAAGACCGCTTACAGGCGCGTATCAGGACACTTATGGAACCGTCGGAGACGGCGGCTGTTTCATAAGCTTCCTGCAAAGCGGCTTGAAAGCCGGCAAAGACCGCTTACAGGCGCGTATCAGGACGCTTATGAAACAGCCGGAGGCTGTGCCACCGCCGCCGGCGGGCCGGAGGCGGAAAAGAGTATCGACAAATAAAATAAATAGATATATACTTTGAAAAAGTATGCCCTATGACGGTATACTTACAGATTGTCTTGCGATTGTATAAGGAGGCGTATATGGCTGAAGTCTTA
>JAITHR010000031.1 GCA_031279895.1 Spirochaetaceae bacterium | reverse complement strand
AACGTTTCTCCGAGTCGCGCATGACTGTCCGCGAAGTAAAAAGAACTCTTTCCGAGGCAAAAACACGTAAAGCGGAGTCCCGTCTCCATAAGGCGGACTCGGATGTAACTAAAGTAGAGTCGTATCCAACTGTATGCGGTGCGGAAGTAACTGAATGCGAGTCGGAATTAGATGAATGCGAGTCTAAATCATATGAACGGGAGTCGGAATCATATGAACGCGAGTCTAAATCATATGAACGCGGAGCTAAATCATATGAACGCGAGTCGGAATCAACTAAAGGAGGAGCCGGTTTACGCGGTGTAGAGGCGCGGTTAGGTGGCTTCAGGGCGCGGGCCGCCTCCGGCGGTTCCGTAAGCGTCCTGCGGAGGGCGGCAAAGCGAGCAACGACAGACTAGCTGCCTCCGGCGCTGTCTCCGACGATTTCATAAGCGTCATGCCACGCGCCCCGAACAACGCCGCGCCCCTTATCACGCACAACAACGCACGGCTCCCGAACAGCCGGAGGCGGCGCGAAGCGTAGCCGCGCCTGGGCTGTGCAAGCCCGCTCACCGGACAAGGTGTTGCACCTCTTTGAAACAACAGGCGGCCATGTTTGAAACAGCCGGAGGCTGGGCGGCCATGTTTGAAACAGCCGGAGGCTGGGCGGCCATGTTTGAAACAGCCGGAGGCTGGGCGGCCATGCTGAAACAGCCGGAGGCTGCGGCCCTGCTGTGCCTCCGGCGCTGCCGGCGGGGTTGCAAGGGATGGGGAATATTTGGTAGTATGTTCGTCGTGAAGCAGGCGTCGCGGACGGCGCGGGGCTAGAAAACTGAAAGATAGGTAGAGGTACGCTATGCATACAAAAAACGAACCGTTTTCACCGGAAGCAGCCGGCAGAAAGGCGCGCACGGAAGACGTTCGGTTATCCCTCCTGTGGGTGGTGGCCACGACGGTATTATGCGCCGTCTTTGCCCTTGCCTCGGTGCCGCGGGGCTTTGCCCAGGGCCGCGACTCGGCGGCTGCGGGGCAGAACAGCCGGCAGTATACGTCGATTATCCAGAACGTATTCGATTTTATCCAGAAGCACTATGTTGACGAGGTTGACCCCAAAGCCCTCTATGAAGGCGCGATGACCGGTCTTTTCAACGCTTTGGGGGACCCCCATTCCTCGTTTCTTGGGGAGAAGGACATGGCGGACCTCACGGACACGACACAGGGCAGTTTCGGCGGCGTGGGCCTCTATATCTCGAAGCCGACGGAACCCCGTTCTGACGGAAACCCCGCGTATGTGGAGGTGGCCTCCCCGATTGAAGACACCCCCGGGTGGCGGGCGGGCATTAACCCCGGGGACCTCATTATAAAGATAAACGACGAGCAGACCGACGTCCTCAGCATGGACGACGTGCTCTCCCGTCTCCGCGGGGCGCCGGGAACCGAAGTGAAACTGCTCCTCCGGCGGGGCGCGAAGCTGGAGTTTCCGGTAACGCTCACGCGGGCGGTTATCGAGGTTCCCACCACCAAATCCGCCATGATAGGGGATGTGGGCTACCTGAAACTCATAACCTTCACCCCGCGGACCGTTGACCGCGCCAAAGCCGCTATCGAGGAGTTTAAGGCGAACAATTACCGGGCGCTTATCCTTGATCTGCGGAACAACTACGGGGGCCTGCTCCAGTCCGCGGTGGGCATAAGCGACCTTTTTCTGGACGGCGGGGTGGTGGTCAGCACCAAATCCCGCATACCCGCGGAAAACGCCCTGTTCAACGCCCGCAAAACCACCGCGGTTCCGGCAAACATACCGATTATCGTGCTTATTAACCGCGGGTCCGCGTCGGCGTCGGAGATCGTGGCGGGCGCGCTCAAAGACCGGAACAGGGCCTACCTTGTGGGGGAAAAATCCTTCGGCAAAGGCTCGGTGCAGCAGGTCTTCCCCCTCGACAAGTCCGGTTTCAAGATTACCGTGGCCCGGTACTACACCCCCAGCGACGTGAATATCGACAAAATCGGTATCCCGCCGGACAGGGAGGTCAAATTTCCGGAGTTTACCGACAGGGACGCGGAAAAACTCAACGCCCTTATCACCGCGAACCGGATACCCGCGTTTGTGGAAAGCAACCCCCAGGCCACGCCTGCCGACGTGCAGCGGTTCGCCCAGCAGCTCAACGCGGAATACCAGATAGACCTGTCCCTTCTGCGCCGCCTTATCAGAAACGAACAGAACCGGACCGTCATCGCGCCGGTATATGACCTGGAATACGACGTGCAGCTTGAGGAGGCGGTCAAAATCCTGCGGGAGGGAACCTACAACGCGCTTATGCGCACCACCAAAACCCTTAAAGCCTTGCAGGAAGAGGCCGCCGCCGAAGAGGGGTTCCCCCTGGCGTCATAAAGAAAATGTTTTGTCTGTAAGAAAAGAGCGGAAGATACAATGAAACGGTTCATGTTACCCCATCCGCCGGACTCCGCGGGGACCGTCCGGCTGGCCGGCAGGGATTACCACTACCTGGCCCGCGTGCGGCGCCTCAAAGCCGGCGCGGAGTTCGAGGCGCTCCTACCGGACGGAACGGAAGCTCTGGTAAAGGTGCGCTCCGTTGACCGTCATACCCTCGTGGGCGCGGCGTTTCCCCGCACGGATCCGTGCGCGGACCTTACCGACGCCGCGCCGCGCCTTACCCTCTTTCAGGCCCTCCCCAAGCCCCCCAAGATGGACCTCATCGTGCGCCAGGCCGCGGAAAGCGGGGTGGCCGCGGTTGTGCCTTTTGTTTCCGCCTACGGAACCCCCGCCGACGCCGCGGGAACCGACAGGGTCGAGCGGTGGCAGCGGATTGTGAGAGAGGCGCGCCAGCAGAGCGGCTCGGAAGTCCGCACAATGGTACGCCCGCCCTGTTCCTTTGCGGATCTCTTCCGGTATTGGGAAACCCTGAAACACGCCGGCGCCGCGGGCATTCTCCTCCACCAGACCTTCCTTGCCCCGGGCGGCTTCCACGACTGCCTCGCGCCGTGCCCGCCGCAGGCGGCTCTGGCAGTCGGACCGGAGGGGGGCTTTTCGCAGGCAGAGACCGCGGCGTTTCTCGGGGCCGGCTGGAAGCCGGTCATGCTGGGAGGCGCGGTGCTGCGGGTGGAAACCGCCGCGCTCTACGCGGTGGCCGCGGCGCAGGTTATACTTTTGGAGCGACAGTCATGGATGTGGAAAAACTCATAATCCCGAAAAACCCCGTTATACGGGAGCGGCTGGAGGTGCTGCGGGTTCCGCTTGACGTAATGATACCGGAGCACCTGCCCAATCTTATCTACGAGTTACTGAGCGCCCGCGAGGGGAAGAACCTCGCGCTTGTTTCGGTATGGGACGTGCTGCGGGCGCGGCGCAACAAAGAGTACCGCGCCTTTATTCTGAGCGCCTCTCTGGTCATCCCCATATCCAAAAGCCTCGTAAACGGGGCGCGGTTTCTCACCGGCAGGGAGCCTGTCCGGTATATGCCCTTTGATTTCGTGGTAAACCTCCTTACGGCTCTGGAAGAGCGGGAGCTTACGGTGTATCTTCTGGGCGGGAAACTGCGTATCCTTAAAAAAGCGGAGAAAAACATCCGCCAGACCTTCCCGCGCCTGCAAATAGTCGGGAGGTGCGCCGGTTCCTTCAAGAAGTCCGAGGAAGGCGCGATTCTGGAGGCCATCCGCAAGGCGTCTCCGGCACTCCTTCTGGTGGGCAAGGGCGTGAGCGGAAAGGAGCACTGGATAGCCAGAAACGACCGGAACCTCCCCCGCGGCCTGCGGCTGTGGTGCAGCGACCTCTATGAGATTTTCGCGGAACAGAAGCGCCACCCCTCTTCCCCTGTTTTCGAGCGCGGCCTTGAGTGGATAGGCTACTGCTTTGAAAACCCGCTGCGCTTTTTTCGCTTTTTCTCTTTTATACGCTACCAGCTCCTCTTACTTCTCTACCGTCTCTTCCGAAAAGAAAAACCTCCGCCAGCGGCGGAGGCACAAAAGCGTCATGCGGAGAGCCTCTAAGCCGGCACAGACCGCTTAGCGGCCCGTCTCCGACGGTTTTAAACATGGCCGCCTGTTGTTTCAAAGTAGTGCAACACCCTGTCCGGTTACATTACTGATTGCTGCTACGGCGCGGCTACGCTCCGCGCAGCCTCCGGCTGTTTCAAAAGCTTCCCGATACCGCGGCAAACCAGTCTCCGCCCGCTTAGAGCCGCAGCCTCTCCGACCCGCGCACGACC
>JAITHR010000019.1 GCA_031279895.1 Spirochaetaceae bacterium | reverse complement strand
GCCCTGTTTCTCGCGGGCGGAACCGTGTACGGCCTGTTATTCAGACATACCGGGCCGGTCTACACGGTTCCGGCGCCCCGCGTTTCGGAAGGCGGCGGCACGGGGCAGAGCGCGGGGCGCGGGGTATTCACCGGCGTCGGCAGGCTGCGGGCGCGAACCGGAGACACGCCGCCGGCAACCGTGGTGGTTTCCGTGGCCTTTCCCTACGACCCGGAAGACACGGCGTTTGCCGAGGAGCTGGCGTCAAAGATACCGGATCTGAGAAACACGGCGTCAGAGTATTTCGGGTCGTGTACCGCCAAAGGGTTAGGGGAAACGGACGAGGGGGAGATAAAAGCGGAACTCCTGCGCCGGTATAACCGGCTCCTCCATCTGGGGGCAATCGGCGCACTCTATTTTAACGATTTTATGGTTCTTGATTAGGCGCGGTCCCAACAGGCGGTATGGGCGCAGCATACCGCGGCTCCCAAGGCGTCGGCGGCGTGGTCCGGCGCGGGAACCGCCGGAAGCCCCAGAATAACGCGCACCATCTCCTGCACCTGCGCCTTATCCGCCTCGCCGCGCCCCACCACCGCTTGTTTTATCACTTTCGGGCTGAACTCCCGCACGGAAAGCCCCTGTTGCGCCAGAGTCATGGCAATCACCCCTCTGGCTTCGGCCACCATGAGGGCGCTCGTAACGTTTCGGGCGAAATACAGGGTTTCCATCGCCGATTCGTCAGGGGCATAACCCTCCAGCACGGCGCGGAACCGTCGGTAAATCACCAAAAGGCGCTCGGCGTGGGGAATGTCCGGGGAGGTTTCGATACAGCCGTGGGCAACGTGCCGGAGAATCCGGCGGTCCCATTCGACCACCCCCCAGCCGGAGAACGCGAGCCCCGGGTCAAGGCCGATAATGCGCCGGTTTTCCGGGTTCCGGGCCGCCGAAGCCGGCGGCTTTCGGAGATACTGTTTAGTCGGATTCAAAACCTTCCGGGATAGCGATGTTGGAATATACGTTCTGCACGTCGTCGTTTTCCTCAAGGCGCTCCAAAAGGCGCAGCACCTTGGCTGTCGCGTCGTTCTCAAGGCTCACTTCGCTTTCGGGAACCATGCTTATTTCCGCGCTCAGAGTCTCGAAGTTTTTCCCGCCGAGCGCGTTAAGCGCGCTCTCAAAGTCCTCGGTGGCGGTGGTAACTTCGATAATGCCGTCAGAAAGGGACACGTCGTCTGCGCCGCCCTCAAGAGCCGCTTCCATCACTTGGTCTTCGGTGTACTTTTCCCCGTCCAGGGTAATGACGCCCTGCCGCTTAAAGAGACGGGAGACGGACCCGGCGGTGGCAAGCTGTCCGCCCCCTTTGGTCAGGATGTTGCGGATGTCCGCGGCTGCGCGGTTCTTGTTGTCCGTCAGGACCTCGATGAACACCGCCACCCCGCCCGGGGCGTAGGCTTCATAGATAAGCTCCTCGTAACTTACGCCGTCCAGCTCGCCCGTACCTTTTTTAATGGCCCGATCGATGTTATCCTTGGGCATATTCGCGCCCCGCGCCTTAAGCACCGCGGTTCTCAAGCGGGGGTTGCCCTCCACATCGCCGCCGCCCATGCGGGCGGCAATCGAGATTTCTTTGATTAACTTGGTAAACATCTGGCCCCGCTTCGCGTCGGCGGCGCCTTTCTTGTGTTTAATAGTCGCCCATTTACTGTGGCCCGACATGATGACTCCTTATAATTGTAATAATGTAGTAAAACGAATTGGTTTCAAACCTTTTTCCCACTTTTTTCCACTATACCACAGGCAAAATCATCCGGTCAACCGGTCGGCGCGGCGCGGCGCAGCAGTGCGCCCGCCCAGGCGTGCATCGTGATTCCGAAAGCCACCGACACGTTAAGAGAGCCTTTCGCGCCGTAGGTCGTGACGGAAACCCTGCCCAAAGACGTGTCCGCGGCGGCCAGGGCTTCGGGGCTTAGTCCCAGCTCCTCGGACCCCGCAAGGAGAACGCCCCGCGGCGGGAAGGGGAAGTCCGCGACAGGCGTCCCGCCGGTTTCAAGGGCGAAGAGCGGCACACCCGGGGCGAGCAGCGCTTCCAGGGGGAGGCGCTCCCAGGGGAGCAGGGACACGCAACCTTGGGCGGTGCGCGTTGCCCGTTTGTGGCGCGGGTCCGCGCAGAGTGGCGAGAGGAAGATTTTCTCAACCCCGAAGGACTCGGAGGCGCGGAACACGGCGCCCACATTGAACGGGGAGCGGAGGTCTTCGAGGTAGACCCGGACGCCCTCAAACACGAGGCGTTTCGCGCCGTCCAACGCGCCGGTGTCATCGATAAAGTCCCAGTCTGACGGCGCGTTTCCGGTTTCCGCGAGGATGCGGTGCCGGAGCGCGTTGACGCGCCGGAGGAGGAGGCGCGGGTCAGGGGGCGCGGCTTCCAGCGCGTCCCGGACGTCCCGCACAAGACCCGCATCGGAAGCCGGAACATCGAGCGCAAGGAGCGCGAGGAGTGGAAGGAGCGCGGGCAAGTCCGCTGCCGGCGCTTCCCTGCCTACGCGGAGGCGGCGCTCTGTTTCTTCAAGGAGTTTGACGGCTTTACGGAGGCGGAGGGAGCGGGGGAGTTTTCCGAGTTTTTTATAAAAAGGTTCGGGTTTACGCGGCGGTATCGGTATCATAGGACGGCGGGGCGGCGGGATCGGTCAGGAAAAAGAAAAAAAGAAAAAGGCGGAATGAAAATCCGCCTCTGTGTATACCGTCTATCCGGCACGGCGCGGCGCGGGGTTTAGAAGCCAAGGGCGTCCATGATTTTGTCCGCCGTGGCGCTGACAAGCGTGTCGTTAATATAAGAGGGATCGTTGATCTTTTTCTTGAGTTCCGCGATACGGTCCAGCCGGACGTCAGGGGCGGATTCCACCAGCGCGTTTGCCCGATACAGCTCGCCTTTTTCCACGGCCTCAGCCGAGAGGGTAATGGAGTCGGTTTGGGGCGTTCGATTTACCTGGTTGTTCCATCCCGCATTTTTACCCTGCTGCATGAGAGGTATGGAACTTATTTTATCGATCATCATAACTATATTGTCCTGCCTATTAAAAGTATCGGTGTTTACCTTTAACCAGTTTACACGTTACCCGGCTTTATTTCCAGATACAAATACTGAAAACTCGCCGATTTGTTCATTCTTTTCCGCTAACTCCGTTAATATTTCCGCCGCGGAACCGCGCAGGTATTCTTCGTGCAGTTTGGTCATCTCCCGTCCCACACAAACATACCGCTCCCTATCAAATTCGACTAAATCTTCTAAAACCTTAAGTATACGGAAGGGGGATTCATACAAAACAAACGCCGCGCCGGTATCGAGCAGCGCTTTCAGTCTTGAGCGGCGGCGTCCGGCTTTGGGGGAGAGGAACCCTTCAAAGATAATGGTTTTGTCGCAGGCGCAGGCCGCGCTTACCAGGGCGGCGAAGGCCGATGCCCCCGGTATGGGGATGACCATGTGTCCCGCCTGGGACGCGAGACGCGCCAGAGCCGCTCCCGGGTCGCTGAGTGCCGGCGTACCCGCGTCGCTGGCATAGGCGGCGTTTTCTCCTTCATTAAGGCGGGCGATGATTTTCTGCGCGGCGCGTTTCTCGTTTCCTGCCCTGCACGAGACCAGGGGCGCGTGTATGCCGAAGTGGTTAAGGAGTTTGACGGTTCGCCGCGTATCTTCGCAAGCTATGACACCCACTGTTTTGAGGGTTTCCACCGCCCGATACGTTATATCTCCCAAGTTCCCGATAGGGGTGCCAATAATATATAATATACCCATGTACCTGCCCTGTACGCCGATCATACCACAACCCCCCGCCCCCTTTCCAGCCGCCCAGCCTCCGGCTGTTTCAGCATGGCCGCAGCCTCCGGCTGTTTCAAACAGGGCCGCCTGTTGCTTCAGAGTAGTGCAACACCGTGTCCAGTTACTTCGCTGGTTGCTGCCCAGGCGCGGCTACGCTTCGCGCAACGGCGGGCGGTTTGGGAACTGTGCGTTGTTGTGCGTAGTAAGGGGCGCGGCGTGGTATGCGGACAGTCGTTGTTCGGGGCGCTCCGCAGGAAGCTTTTGTGCCTCCGCCGCCGGCGGTTCGGGGCGCTTCGCGGGAAGCTGTTTAAAACCG
>JAITHR010000240.1 GCA_031279895.1 Spirochaetaceae bacterium | reverse complement strand
GCCGGCGGCGGGCGGCATAAAAGCGTCCCGCCACGCGCCTCAAAGCCGAACAGCCGGCTGACCGTCGTTGTCCGGTGCCGGGCGCGGTAAGCCGACCGTCGCGGTTCGGAGCGCGCGGCGGGAAGCTTATGAAACCGTCGGAGACGGGCCGGCGGCGGGCGGCATAAAAGCGTCCTGACACGCGCCTGTAAGCGGTCTTCGCGTACTTACCGCCGCGGTATCAGGTAGCTTATGAAAAAGCCGGAGGCTGCGCGAGAGCGTAGCCGCGCCTGGGCAGCAGCGGTAACGTAACTGGACAGGGTGTTGCACCACTTGGAAACACCAGGCGGCCATGCTGTGCCACCCGCCGCCGGCGGGGTGTTGCACCATTCGGAAACAACAGGCGGCCCTGTTTGAAACCGTCGGAGACGGTTGTGTAGGAGGGGGAAAGGGGGTATGCTTATGTTTATGGCTCTTAATTGTGGTATTGTGGGGCTTCCCAACGTGGGAAAGTCCACCATCTTCTCCGCCCTTAGCGCGGCTCCGGCAGAAACGGCGAATTATCCATTCTGTACGATAAACCCGAATGTGGGAAAAGCCGAAGTAACCGATGAACGGCTCGCGGCGCTTAGCGCGATTTTCAAACCGAAACGTACTGTTCCGGCGGTGGTGGAATTTGTGGACATTGCCGGCCTGGTAAAAGGCGCGTCCAAAGGAGAGGGGCTGGGCAACCAGTTCCTCGCGCATATCCGCGAAGTGGGGGTTATCGCCCACGTGGTGCGCTGTTTTGATAATCCCGACATCATCCACGTCGCGCATACGGTTGACCCCGTGGCGGACATGGAAACTATCGCGGTGGAACTCGCGCTTGCGGATCTGGAAACCCTCAACAAAAGGCGGGAGCGGGCGGAGCGGGCGCGGAAAGTGCAGAACAAGAGCGAACAGAAATACGCGGAAGCGGTGCTTGCGGCGCTTCAAAAGGTGGCGCGTGAAATCGAACAGGGAAACGCGGCGCGGAACGCGGACCTGACACGCGACGAGCGGGATATTCTGGCGGACTGCCATTTTCTTAGCATGAAGCCCCAGATCTATGTGTGCAACGTGGATGAAGCGGGGATTAAAGCCGGCAACGCCTATACGGAGGCGGTGAAGAAACGGGCCGCGTCCGAAGGGGCCGAGGCGGTGTGTATCTGCGGCGCGTTTGAAGCCGAGATCGGGAGCATCACGGATCCCGAAGAAAAGCGGGCGTTTCTCGCGGACATGGGCATCACCGTCTCGGGGCTTACGGGCCTCACCAGCGCCGCATACCGGCTTCTGGGGCTTTCGACTTTCTTTACCGCCGGCGCGGACGAGTGCCGGGCATGGACCTTTCGTAACGGCGATACGGCCCCGAAAGCGGCGCGGGCCATACATACGGACTTTGAACAGGGCTTTATCAAAGCGGAAGTGTATTCCTACGAAGACCTGGTCCGGTACGGAAGCGAAGCCAGGATAAAAGAGGCGGGGAAGTACCGCGTCGAAGGCAAGGAGTATGCGGTGCGGGACGGGGACATCCTGTTTATCAAGATCTAAAGCCCGCGCCGGATCATCCCGCGGATTTCTTCCGCGCCGTACCCCGCTTCCTGCGCCGGCGGGCGCACCACGAGGATCTTCACCCCCTCCGCCCGCGCAGCCCGTACCTTTTCCATAAAGCCCCCCTCAACGCCGGTTTCTTTGGTTACCAGCCACGCGGCGCCGGTCTCCCGCAGGAGCGCCCGGTTAAGCGCTTCTGAAACCGGCCCGTGGAGCGCGATGATGCGTTTCGGTGAAAACCCCTCTGAAAGGCACCGGCGGATACTCTCCTCCAAAGGCAGAACCCGCAGGAATACCCGATCCCGCAGGGGAGCGAAACAGGCCGCCCGGTTACTGCCGATTGCCAGAAAGAGCGTCCCGTCCTGAAGGCTGAGGAAACGCGCCGCCTCTTCCATCGTGTCGACATACACCGCGCCTTCAAGACGGGATTCGGTGTCCCGTCTCAGGCGGAGGTAGGCTGCGCCCGCGCTTTTGCACGCGGATTTGATATTCTTCGTGGCTTCCGCCGCGTAGGGATGGGTGCAATCAATGACAAAGCACGGCTTTATGGTCCGTATCTTCTCATAGATGCCCGCGGCGTCAAGGCGCTCCCCGTACACCGTTACGGCCCCGCGCAGCCCGTCTTGCCCATGGTCCCGCTCGTCTTTCCCGTCTTTCCCTTCCTTCCCGTTAAAGAAACTTTCCAGAAGTTCCCTGCCGTACCGCGTGGCGACAAAGACATGGAAATGGAAATGACGGCTTACGGGACGCGGCGCGTCAGCGAGCGCCTCCCGCACCAGACGACGCCCCTCGCTCGTACCGGCAAAGACGAGTATCTCACGCGCCGCCATAGCCGCCGTAGCCCCTGGGCGTAACCATCTTGCCGTTTATGACTTTCGTAGAGGAGTTCCCGATAAAAAGCGTGGTAAACATATCCGTCTCTTCATCCTTGAGACGTGCGAGGGTCGTAACGCGCACGGTTTCTCCGACGCGCCCGGCGTTTCGCACCACGGCGCATACGGTCTCTTCCCGCAGGTGGTCCAACAGTATCCGGCAGGCTCTTGCCGCGTAATCCCGCCGCTTTTTGCTTGAGGGGTTATAGAGGCAGATGACAAAGCCGCCCTGCGCGGCGCTGACAAGGCGGGACCTTATGGTTTCCCAGGGCGTAAGGAGGTCGCTGAGGCTTATGACCGCGAAATCATGTCCCAACGGCGCGCCCAGGAGCGCGGCACCGCCCAAGGCCGCGGTTATGCCCGGAATGACGACAATCTCCACGTCGGGATACTGCGGGGCAAGTTCGTACACGAGCCCCGCCATACCGTACACGCCCGCGTCGCCGCTGCACACGAGCGCCGTGGTCCGTCCGGCGGAAGCGGCGTCCAGAGCCATCCGGCACCGCTCGGTTTCGCGGCGCATGGGGGTCTGCAAAAGGACTTTCCCTCTGATTATATCAGCAATCAGTTCCAGGTAGAGCGGATACCCTGCCACCACTTCGCTCCCGCGCAGCGCCTCCAGCGCCTCGGCGGTGAGATACCTGGCATCCCCGGGCCCGATACCGATGACCGCAAGCCTCATAAGCGCGCCTTCTTCTGTTTTTTCTGTTTTTTTTCTCCCGCGCCTGCCGGCGGCTTCAGCGCGGACTCCCGCAGCGCGGCGAAACAGGGACCCCAGACCGCCGGATCAAGGGACTCGCGCAGACCGAAAAGCATTTTGCCCGCCACCATCCGGGCGGCGTGTTCCAGGGCCTCCCGCATCCCTTCCTTCGCTTCCGGCGCTATGGGTAAGGCGCCGATATGCCGGTCAAGGCGCGTGGTCATTTCCGCGCCGACCGCTTCCTGAATGACCCGTATCCCCTCAATGTAATCCCGAAACCCGTACCACGCGGCAAACGCTCCCGCCTCTTCCTCCAGTATCCCCCGTACCGCGTCCCAGTCTTTCGGGGTCCTCTCACGGCAATCCGAGAGGCAGTCGATGTCAAGCAGCGTAAGGCCCGCAAGCCCCCGCAGCGCCGGATCCATATCACGCGGCACCGCAAGGTCGAGAAACACCCGCTCCTTCCTGTCCCACAACGGCGCCGCCTCCGCATACACCAGCGTATAATGCGGACTGAGCGTGGCGCTGACCACCGCTTGATACTCAAGCAGGACCGCGTAGCGCGTGTCGTAGTCAATGGGTTTCACGCCTGCGGGAATAATCGTTTCCGCCTGATTATGCCGGCGCAGCGTCATACTGACCCGATACCCCGCACGCGCGAGGAGAGACGCCAGCGCCCGTCCGATAACCCCGTTCCCGATGATAAGACACCGGCTCCCTTGGGGAACCGCCGCCATGATACGGTCAGCCGCGGCTTTCGCCACCGAAGGATCCGTTCGGTTTATGGCGGTCTCGGTCTTTATCCGTTTGGCGCAGGTAATGGCCGCGAGGAAGAGCCGCTCAATAGTCTGATCCGCACTTCCCGCAGCACGTGCGGTTTGAAGCGCGTCTTTCACCTGTCCGAGTATCTGCTGTTCCCCCACAATCTGGGATTTCAGACCTGACGTAAGGGAAAAGAGATGCTCCACCGCCTCCAAGCCGTGCCTGTGCGCGAGAAGTTCCCGCGCCCCTTCCCATCCGACCCCTTTCGCCTCACACAGGAGTCTGGCCGGCGCATCACTGTTCACAGCTTCCTCATCCTGTCCGCTTATATAGATTTCGGTTCTGTTACAGGTGGAGATAATAAGGCATCCTAGTTTCGGATAGGTCCTGCCGATATTTTCGAGCGCGTGAAACAGCGCGTGGGCGGTAAAGGCAAACGTCTCCCGTGTGCGGACGTCCGCGTGGGTGTAGTCAATCCCTGCCATAAAAATACGCATATATGGCGGCAATCATAAAAAAAACCCCCGCCCCCGTCAACCGCCCGCCGGCGGCGGGTGGCACAGCATGGCCGCTTGTTGCTTCAAATTGGTGCAACACCGTGTCCGGTTACTTAGCTGGTTGCTGCCCAGGCGCGGCTACGCTTCGCGCCGTCTCAGGCGGTTCGGGAGCCGTGCGTTGTTGTGCGCGGTAAGTGGCGGCGCGTTGTTCGGGGCGCGTGGCATGACGCTTATGGAACCGTCAGCGGACAGTCGTTGTTCGTCGCGCTCCGCAGGAAGCTTTTGTGCCTCCG
>JAITHR010000179.1 GCA_031279895.1 Spirochaetaceae bacterium | reverse complement strand
CAGCCTCCGGCTGTTTCATAAGCCCGCCAGCGGCGGCGGCACAAAAGCTTCCCGTGCCGCGCCTGTAAGCAGTCGTTGACCGCCGAGGGGTGCAACACAGGAAGCCGCCGGAACCGTCGGAGACGGGTCGGAGGCAGCGGACAGGGTGTTGCACTACTCGGAAACAACAGGCGGCCATGCTGTGCCTCCGGCGCCGCCGGCGGGTTATGAAAACAGGCTGGCCTGTGGTATACTGAACGCCATGAATACGTTATTACACAGTGGAGAAAGCGTGAAAAGCGCGGAAGAAGATTACCTTGCGCCCCTCAACCCGGAGCAGCTGGAGGCGGTGCTGCATTCAGGACACCCGCTCCTTATTCTCGCCGGCGCGGGGTCCGGGAAAACCCGCGTAATCACCGCCAAAATCGCCTACCTTATTAAAGAGCGGCGCATACCGCCCCATGCTATTCTGGCGGTAACTTTTACCAACAAGGCGGCGCGGGAAATGGCGGAAAGGGCGCGGGACCTTGAGGAGCGGGCGTCTTCCGTTATGATACGAACCTTTCACTCCTTCGGCGCGTGGTTCCTGCGGTGCAACGCGGAACGCGCCGGCCTTGAGCCGAACTTTACGATTTACGACGAGGACGATTCGCTTTCCCTCCTTTCCCTTGCGGCGGAAAACCGCGAGCGGTCGGAACTCAAACCCTTTGTGCGCCGGATTGCCCGCGCCAAAGACTACTTCCTCTCGCCGGACGACCCGGACCTCTCCCGCATAGATTACCGGAAGGATTTCAAAACCCTCTACGCCGCCTATGAAGAGCGGCTCCGGCGCGTCGGCAGCGTTGACTTCGGGGACCTTATCAAAAGGCCCGTGGAGATCCTCAAGGAACAGCCGGAGGTCGCCAGCCGCCTGCGGGACCGGTTCCATGCGGTTCTGGTGGACGAGTATCAGGACGCCAACGTCGCCCAGTTCGAGCTTCTGCGGGCGCTTTTCGGCCCGGAAACCTATCTCTGCGTGGTGGGCGACGACGACCAGTCCATCTACCGCTTCCGCGGCGCCGAGGTGCGGAACATCCTTGAGTTCCCGGAGCGTTTCCCCGGAACCGACATCATACGGCTTGAGCGCAACTACCGGTCAGTGTCCCCCATCCTACACCTCGCCTCTTCGGTGGTGTGCCGCAATCAGGGGCGCCTGGGCAAAACACTCGTTGCCCAACGGGAGGGAGGGAAACAACCGGTGCTGTCTTTCCTGCCCGATCAGGAGGAGGAAGCGTCTTTCTGCGCCCGCCTCATCGAGAACTCGGTGCGGCAGAGCGGGGCGCGCAAAGCGTCCTACGCGGACTGGGCCGTGCTGTACCGAACCAATGCCCAGTCCTTAAGTTTCGAGACCGCGTTCCTGCGCCGGAGGATACCCTACCGCGTGGTCGGGTCCCTCAAGTTTTACGAGCGCGAAGAGATAAAAGACGCGCTGTCCCTCCTCTCGTGCATGGCAAATCCCAAAGACGAGGTGGCGTTCCGCCGGATTATCAACAAGCCGGCGCGGGGGGTCGGGCCCGCGGCGCTCCGTCGTATCATGGAAGAGGCGGACGGCACGGACGGGGACACGGTGGCTGCCGCGGAGCGGGCGCTTTCGAACCTTCCCCCGAAGGCACGCGCCGGCGTTACCGTGTTTCTCAAATCCCTTGCCGCAAGCGCCGCGGACCTTGGGGGCCGCAGGGACGCGGGGCCCCGTCAGTCAGACTGGGCGGTGAAAGCCGGCGACGGGCTTTCCGTCTGCGTGGCGCGCCTCCTCCATAATACGGGCCTTGCCGTCTACCACGCGGCCAATGACGAAAGCGGCACGAACCAGCGGGCGGGCAACCTTCAGGAACTGGCGAACGCCGCGAGCCTCTATCCGGCAACTTTCGAGGGGCTTGCGGGGTTTCTTGAGCATATCGAGCTTGACCGGTCCTTTGAAATAGCGCGTGAAGAGGAGGATGCGGCGCGGGACGCGGTTACGCTTATCACGGTGCATAACACGAAGGGCCTTGAGTTTCCGCGGGTTATTATGACGGGCCTTGAGCAGGGCGTTTTTCCCAGAACCGACAAGCGGGGGGAGGAGCTTGAAGAGGAGCGCCGGCTTTTCTATGTGGGCGCGACCCGCGCCATGGACGAGCTCTACCTCTGTACCGCGGCGCGGCGCCGGCTCTACGGACGCCCCGCGTTTATGCGCCCCTCTCTCTTTCTGTACGAGATTGAACAGGGGCGTATGCGGATTATCGGGGACAGGCCGGAGTGTTTCGGCATCCTTCCCCCTGAGGGGTTTCCCGCGCTGAAGGACGGGCTCCTATGAAAGCCGACAGGACGCGCCTTGTGCCGCGGGTCCTGCGGGCGCGGGATTTCCGGCTGTATACCGAAGGGGGGAGGCGCCTTGTGGACCTCTGGCAGGCCGGCGGCGCCGCGGTGCTGGGGCATACCCCCAGGGGGGTACTCAAAGCGCTTAAAAACACCGCTGCACGGGGGCTTTTCACCCCGTTTCCCCATCATTCGGAGGGGCGTTTCATCAAAGCGCTGGGAACCCTCTTTCCGCATAAAGCCTTCCGCGTCTATGCCGGAGACGCGGATCTCCTGCGGGCCGCGTCCGGCGCCGGCGTTTCCCCGGTCCCTGTTGTCGCGGTGGCGGATCCGGCTTTGGGGGAGCGGGGCCGGCTCCGCCTGTGGCGCCCCTTTCTGGAAGACCCGGAGGCCGCGGAACCGGAAACAGAGCCGGAAGCGCTTCTTGTGCCGGTGCTGCCCTGGGTACTGGCGCCGAAGGTGCTCGTGATACCGCCGTCTCTGGACGCCGCCTTCCCGCCTTCACCGCCCCTCCCGCCGGTAATCCTCGCGGCTGCTGCCCGCAGCGTCTTTGTTCTGCACGCCGAACGGACGGAGCGCCTTGCCGCGCCGCGCACGGTCCGCGCCGGTTCCCTCTGGCGCCGTCGGGGGATTTACCTTTCCCCGGAGACGCCGTTTACCGAAGACGCCTATACGACGGTATTCCTCCGTTTCCTTGACGCGGGTTTTCTGCTTCCGCCGGTTACGACCCTCCCGCTCATCCTTCCGGGCATCCTCTCCCCGGGCGAATCCGCCAAACTAAACACACTCCTCTCCTCCGCCGGCAGCGCCGGAGGCACAAAAGCTTCCTGATACCACGGCAAAGCAGACGGCGACTGCTTAGGGGTGCGGCGTAGTCAGCTGACAGTCGTTGTTCGGAGCGCGTAGCGGGAAGCTTATGAAACAGCCGGAGGCTGCGGCCTTGCTGTGCCACCCGTCTCCGGCGGGCGGCGTATTTCGTAGAGTAGAATGCCGGCGGCAACCGAGACGTTAAGGGAATCGAGCGCCCCCTGTGAGGGAATAGCCACGAGCGCGTCGCACTGTTCCCTAAGCAGGCGGGTGATGCCCGCGCCCTCGCCCCCCAGGACAAGGCACACCCTGCCGCGGAAGTCCTTGGTATATGCCGGATCCCCGGCCATGTCCGCCCCGTAAACCCAGAACCCGCCCTGTTTGAGGAGCTGAAGCGCCCGCGGGAGGTTGGGGGCCTCCACCGCGGGAACCCACGAGACCGCGCCGGCGGAGGTTCTGGCAACCACCTCCGCGTGCTTTGCGGTGCGCCGCGGCCTTGTTATCACGAGGTCCGCGCCGAACTGGTCGCAGGAGCGGAGGATCGCGCCGTAGTTGTGCGGGTCGGTAATCTCGTCAAGCACGACCGCGAGGGAGTTCCGCTTTTCTCCCAGTTCCTCGATAAAACACTCCACGCTGAGAATGCGGGCGGGTTTCCGGTCCTCCACTTCCAGCGCGATGCCCCGGTGGTCCGGCGCGATACGGTCAAGCTCGTGGGTGCCGACCCGCTCGATGCGCACCTTTTGCGCCTTGGCAAGGGCGATAATGGTTCGGGAGCGCGGCCCGGGCTTTGCCACAAGAAGCGCGGCGCAGCTTCCGCGGGCCTTAAGCCGCTCCTCGATACCGTGAAATCCGGTGAGGTACGCCATGGCTCTACCCGTTCATCCCGTAGGTCTTGCCGTACCGCACGATCTCGGTCTGGGGGTAGCCCCGTTCCGCGAGATAGGTTTTGAAAGCGGCCTGCGCTTTCGGCTCCCCGTGAACCAGCAGAATACCCTTGAGGCGGGAGGTATCGAGCGCGTCAAGCCACTCGCCGGCCTCGTGGTAGTCCGCGTGGGCGCTGAAAGCGTTGATTTCCTCCACCGCGGCACGGCGTTTGAACCACTGGCCGTGTATCTTCACTTCGGTCTCCCTGTTGCGGATACGCCGCCCGAGGGTATGCTCCGCCATGTAGCCGACGGTCAGTATTGTGGTGTTCGGGTCCCCTATGCTGTTTATAAGGTGGTGCTGTATCCTGCCGGCCTCGCACATCCCGTCGGCGGAGATGATGATGAGCGGCCCCGGACGGGTGTTAAGCGCCTTTGATTCGTCAACGCTCGTGGTAAAGTGGAGGCTGTTGAAGCCGAAGGGGTTTTTGTGGTGCCTGATGAAAGCTTCCCGTATCTCCTCGTCGTAACATTCGGGGTGCACCTGAAATATCGTGGTGGCGTTGGTGGCCATGGGGGAGTCCACGTAAATCGGGATCTCCGGTATCACGCCCTCGTCGACCAGGAGGTGGAAGTAGTAGACCAGCTCCTGGGTGCGCTCGATTGCGAAGGAGGGGATGATAATCCGGCCCCGCGTTTTGACCGTGCGCCGCGCAATCTCCCCCAGGGTTTCCATGGCGTCGACGGACGTGCCGTGCCGCCGGTTCCCGTAGGTGCTTTCCAGCACGAGGTAGTCCGGCGCCGGAATTGCCGTGTCCGGGTCGCGGATGATGGGCTTTTCCTTGCGCCCCAGGTCCCCGGTGCAGAGGATACGCACTGATTTCCCGTCTTTTTTCACGGTGAGCGAGGCCATGGCGGACCCCAGAATGTGTCCCGCGTCAAAGAACTCAAGGGTTATGCCCTCGTCTATGAGAAGCGGTCGGTTATAGGAGACGCCCATAATCTGGCCCGTGGCCTGTATCGCGTCTTTTTCCGTATAGAGCGGCTCCCAGTCGAACTTCTCGCCTTTTTTCTTCGCCTGCTGCCGGAGGTACGCCGCGTCCCGCGCCTGAATGTTGGCGGAGTCCATCATAATAAGGCTGGCAATGTCCCGCGTGGCCGGCGTCGCGTACACGTTGTTCCGATACCCCTGTTTGGTAAGCAGGGGGAGGAGGCCGCAGTGGTCGAGGTGGCCGTGGGTCAGCACCGCGGCGGCGATACGGCTGCTCTCGATGCCCAGGTTACGGTTTTTGCGGTCCGACTCGGCACGGGATCCTTGAAACGCGCCGCAGTCGATAAGGAAGGCGCTGCCGTCTATTTCAAGAATATGTTTCGAGCCGGTTACTTCCTCGGCTGCGCCGAGGGAATAGAACGTTATATCCATAAAGAGATACTACTTCACTTTCCCCCCTCCGACAACCGCCGGCGGCGGAGGCACATAAGCGTCCTGTCCCCGCGACAAAGCGGACGGAGACAGCTTAGGAGCGCGGAGTGGTAAGCGGACAGTCGTTGTTCGGGGCGCGGAGTGGTAAGCGGCGGAGACGGGCCTCCGGCTGTTTCAAAAGCGTCTTGATACCGCGGCAAAGCGGACTGCGCCGGCTTAGAGGCGCGGCGTGGTAAGCGGACAGTCGTTGTTCGGGGCGCAATGCGGGAAGCTTAGGGAACCGTCGGAGACGGGCCTCCGGCTGTTTCAAAAGCGTCTTGTCCCCGCGACAAAGCGGACTGCGCCGGCTTAGAGGCGCGGAGCGGTAAGCGGACAGTCGTTGTTCGGAGCGCGTGGCGGGAAGCTTAGGGAACAGCCGGAGGCTGCGGAGGCTGCGGAGGCTGCGGAGACGGCTCGCGGCGTATCCGTTGCGCCCGCTCAAGCTCTATTCTGGCGTATAGATCCTCTGGCCGTATCCTAAGCGCGGTGAGGTAGTCCCCCACGGCCTTATCATAGCTTCTGTCCGCAAGATGCGCCGCGCCGCGCAGGTTGAGGGTATCCACGTCTTGGGGATTGATGATGAGGGCTTCGGTGTAGTCCTCTGCGGCCAGATTGAAATGGCCTTTGAAATAGTAGGCAAGCCCCCGGTGGTAGTAGGCGTTGAAGCGGTCTTCCCGATCGGGCTTTGTTTTGAGTGCGGCGCTGTGATCCGCCACTGCCCGATCGTACTTCCCGTGGAGGCGCCACACAAAGCCCCGCCAGTTTAAGACGTATGCGCTACGTGGCTCGATCTCCAGTGCGCGGGTAAACGCGGCAACAGCTTTGGGATAGGCCCCGTTGGTATAATAGGCTATGCCCGCGGCTATTTCAGCGTCGGCGCGGCTGTCGCGGGACCGGGAGGCGCTCTGGCCGGCCTTTCTCTTTGCCGCGCCGGTGCCGTAGTCCCCGGGTTCGGCAATCCAATCACGATAACCCGCGCAGGAATTCAAAACCAGCACCAGAACCGCGCCGGCTCCGAGGATCCGCGCATTTTTTATTTTTTTCCCTTTTCGCTCTTTTTCCATTTTCTCTCAAGACCTCCTCTCAAAAATAGTACCTGAACACCTCCCATTCTACCTGTAACACGCCT